>JAFDWI010000009.1 GCA_018268545.1 Actinomycetota bacterium | reverse complement strand
TCGGCCTCGGCGCGCGCCTCCCCAAGGACCTGATGCTGTTCGTGAAGAACATGGTCTTCCTCGACGGGGCGATCGCGACGCTCGCTCCCGACCTCGACCTGTTCGCGGAGCTGGCCGACATCACCACGATGTTCACGACCCGGCACGCCGAACAACTCAACCATGACCTCGGTGCGATCATGGGCAACTGGGAAATGGACCTCGACGGGATCAAGGCGGGCTACGGGGTCGACCCGACGGTCACCGACTCGCTCACCTACCGGGAGCTGCAGGACCGGCGGGAACTGATCCGCAAACGCCTCGCGCGGTCCAAGAAGTCCTAGGGCCACCAGATGCGTCTCGTCATCGCCCGATGCACCGTCGACTACGTCGGACGCCTGACCGCGCACCTCGACGAGGCCATCCGACTCGTGATGGTCAAAGCGGACGGCTGCGTCGCGATCCACGCGGACGGCGGCGCCTACAAGCCACTCAACTGGATGAACGCCCCGAACCGTCTCACCGAGGACGACGGCACCTGGACCGTCACCAACCCCAAGGGTGAGAAGCTCGTCATCGACATGATCGAGATCATCGAGGACTCCACGACCGAGTTCGGACCCGACCCGGGCCTCGAGAAGGACGGCGTCGAAGCCCACCTGCAGGCGCTGCTCGCCGAACATTCCGAAACGGTGCTGGAGCTGTCGTTGGTGCGCCGCGAATATCCGACCGACATCGGACCCGTCGACCTGCTGTGCAAAGCCGTGGACGGCACGACAGTGGCCGTCGAGATCAAACGTCGTGGAGAAATCGACGGCGTCGAACAGCTCACCCGCTACCTCGAGTTCCTCAACCGCGACCCGCTGCTGCGCCCGGTGCGCGGCATGTTCGTGGCGCAGCAGATCAAACCCCAGGCGAAGGTGCTCGCCGGTGCTCGCGACATCACCACCCTCGAGGTCGACTACGACGAACTCCGCGGGATCGAATCGAATGAGCTCCGGCTGTTCTGAGTCGGCCATGGAACCCGTGACCGTTCCCGCGCCGATGGCCGCGACGATCTCGATGGTCCACGTCGCTGCCGGCCAGGCGGTCACCGCGGGCCAGACGCTCGTCGTGCTCGAGGTGATGAAGATGGAGCACCTCGTCGCCGCACCCACGACCGGTCACATTGTCGACGTCGCCGTCGCGGTCGGTGACCAGATCGAGGCGGGCGCTCCGCTGTGTCGGATCCGAGCCGACGACACGCCGAGTGTGCCCGGCGAACCCGATGCCACCGAAGCGTCGACGAGCCCCGATGCGCTCGAGCCCGACGCGGCCCGCGGTGACCTGGCGAACCTCGAACGGGCCCGGACCCGGCTCACCGACGAGGCCCGGCCCGAAGCGGTCGCGAAGATCCGGGCCCGTGGACGTCGGACGGCCCGCGAGAACATCGCGGACCTGTGTGACCCCGATTCGTTCGACGAGTACGGCGGGTTCGCGTACGCGGCCCAGGAGAGGCGACGGAGCCGCGACGACCTCGATGCATCGACCCCGGCCGACGGCCTGGTCACCGGCATCGGGCGGATCAACGGGAACCTGTTCGACCACCGCACGGCAACGTGCGCGATCGCCGCGTACGACTACTCGGTTCTCGCCGGAACGCAAGGATGGCGCAACCACCACAAGAAGGACCGCCTCTTCGAGATCGCGGAGAAACTGCGCGCCCCCGTCGTGCTGTTCGCCGAAGGCGGTGGCGGACGGCCCGGCGATGTCGACGTACCCGTCGTCGCCGGGCTCGACACCCGCGCGTTCGAACTTTTCGCCCGGTTGTCGGGGCAGGTGCCGACGATCGGGATCGCGTCCGGTCGTTGTTTCGCCGGCAATGCCGCGTTGCTGGGGTGTTGCGATGTGATCATCGCAACCGCCGACGCCACGATCGGAATGGCCGGCCCGGCGATGATCGAAGGCGGTGGCCTCGGCCGCCACCGACCCGAGGACATCGGACCGGTCGACGTCCAGACGTCCAACGGGGTCATCGACATCGCCGTGGACGACGACGCCGGAGCGGTCGATGCAGCGAAGCGCTACCTGTCGTACTTCCAGGGCTCGATCGATCGATGGACCGCACCCGATCAGACACGGCTCCGAACGATCATCCCCGAGAACCGCAAGCGCATCTACTCCATCCGCTCGGTCATCACGGGCCTTGCCGACGTCGACTCCTGCCTCGAGCTGCGACGCTCCTTCGGGACCGGAATGGTCACGACACTCGCTCGCCTCCAGGGCGCACCCGTCGGGATCCTCGCCAACGACCCCGCCCACCTCGGCGGCGCCATCGACCGGGACGCGGCCGACAAGGCCGCACGATTCCTCGGGCTCTGCGACACCCACGGTCTCCCCGTACTCTATTTGTGCGACACCCCCGGTTTCATGGTCGGTCCGGACGCCGAACGCACCGCACAGGTCCGGCACTTCGCTCGCATGTTCGTGACCGCTGCCGCGATGCGCGTGCCCTTCGGGACCGTCGCGCTCCGAAAGGGTTTCGGGCTCGGGGCGCAGGCGATGGCCGGCGGAAGCTTCCAGGCCGGGCTGTTCACGCTTTCGTGGCCGTCGGGCGTCTTCGGCGGCATGGGGCTCGAGGGCGCCGTGCGCCTCGGGTTCCGCAAGGAGCTCGAAGCGATCGACGACCCCGAGCGGCGCCAACAGACCTTCGAGGCGATGGTCGCCGCCGCGTACGACCGGGGAAGTGCGTTGAACATGGCCGCCCATCTCGAGGTCGACGACGTCATCGACCCCGCCGAAACCCGGGCACGGGTGGTCGCTGCGTTCACCGCGGCCGGCGAGCCGGAGCGACCGCCTCGGCGCTTCGTCGACCCGTGGTGACCGACGGCTGCTACAGGTACGTGCCCGGGCGCTCGACCGCCGCTGACCCTGCCGAGCCACCGGGTCCGATCTGCTGGCGCATCTGATCGAGTTGCTGACGAGCGGCCATCTGCTGCGCGAACAACGTCGCCT
>JAFDWI010000099.1 GCA_018268545.1 Actinomycetota bacterium | reverse complement strand
GTGGCGTCGTCGTCGGGGTCGATGTCGGCGTCGGGCAGAGAATCGGGCACCTCGCCGGAGACGACGTCGTCCCAGCGGGCGACCCCTCGGGGGAGGTCGCCCTCGACGCGTGCGGCGATGACGGCCAGGGACTGGTCGCGCTGCAGGTCGCCCAAGATCGGCTCGAGCCGCTCGAGTCGTTCGCCGTCGACGATCACGACCTTGGGCTGCGAGTCGCGCAGAGCGAAATCCATTTCGGGGGTGGTCCACCAGGCGTTCATGCCCACCAGCGCGGCACCGACCGACACGGTCGCCCAATAGGTGATCACCCACTCGGGATAGTTCCGCATCGACACGGCGACCCGGTCGCCGGGGCCGACACCGTGATCGTCGCGCAGCCGATGCGCCAGGGCGCGCACCAGCCGATGGGTCTCGGCGTAGGTGAGGTGCTCGTCCTCGAAGATCAGGTACGGCTTGTCGCCCTGGAGGGCCGAGATCTCCCAGATCGCCCGCATCGAGGGGAGTGCGGTGGCAAAGACACGGTTCGTCTGCCCGCGGACCTCGATTTCCTCGGTTGCGAACGGACCACCGGGCGCGATCATCTGGTTCCAGGCATCGAGAAAGTGGCGGACGGGATCGGCACGCACAGATGGTCTCCTCAGCGAATCGCGTCCGGTCGATCCGGACGTTCGTCGAAGAAGATCGTGCCACGTCCGCGCCCATCCCCGCGCCCGACCCGCTCCCCGTCACGAACTTCGGGAGGTTCCCTTGGTATATCCCAGGGAACCTCCCGAAGTTCGGAAAATGGGGTGGGGGCGCGCTCGGTCAGCCGGTGGGGCGGGGTGCGGTCGCGCCGGGTCGGCCGGTTGGAGGGGGTCAGCCGATTGCGCCGGCGTCCTTCAACACGGCGAGCTCGTCCCAGCTGAAACCGGCCTCGATGAGGGCCAACTCGGTGTGTTCACCGTGCTCGGGACACCGCTCGACGCGTACCGGTTCGCCGTCGAACTGGGCGGGGCTCGCGACCAGCGCGACCTGTGAACCGTTCGCGGCGGTCATCGTCGGGAGGTACCCGTTCGCGACGACCTGCGGATCCTCGTACAGCTCGTTCAACGTCTGGAAGGGACTCCAGACGCCCGCGAAGTCGGCGAACGCCTCGCGCCAGTGCGACATCGGGTGCGATGCGAACGCTGCATCGAGCAGCTCCAGGCACTCGGCATGGTGCGCCTGGCGCGCCGCGTCGGTCGCGAACCGCTCGTCGGTCGCCATCTCGGGCAGGCCCAGACGCGTCACGAAATCGGCCCAGTGACGGTCCGACTGCAACAGCATCATCATCAGGTGTCGACCGTCCGCGGTGCGATAGGTGCCCACTCCCACGTTCGGTGACATCGACCGACCTTGGCCGGCGATCTTGTCGAACCCGTACAACTTGGCCGCGATCACCATCGGCGACACCTGCCACATCGCCGTCGCCAACAGCGAAACCTCCACCACGCTCGGTTCGCCGGTCCGTTCCCGACGCAGCAACGCCGCCGCAATGGCACCCGCGGTGGCCAGGCCGCCGACCACGTCACCGAACGCAGGCGTGGGCTGGCCCGGTGGCCAGCCGTCGGAATCGGGCATCGACACGCCCACCCCACCTCGCGCCCAGTACGACGCGGCGTCATAACCACCTCGTTCGGCGTCCGGGCCCTTGGATCCCTGGCCGGTACCGCGCGCGACGATCACCCGCGGGTTCGCGGCACGGAGCTCGTCGACGCCGATCCCGAGCTTTGCGATCGCCGCGGGCAGATAATTCGTGATCACGACATCGGCTTCTTCGACCAACCGGAGGAACGCCGCACGGCCCTCGGGGTGGGCGAGGTCGATCGCGACCGAGCGCTTGGAGCGGTTCGGCTGTTCCATCATGAAGTTCACGCCGTCGGCTCCACCGGGCAACAACCCGGAGGTGACCAGGCCACGTTGGGGGTCACCGGTCTCGGGATGTTCGACCTTGATCACATCCGCGCCCCAGTCGGCGAGCACCGCACCTGCCGCCGGGATGAACATCCAACTGGCGACCTCCAACACGCGGATTCCTTCGAGTGGTCGACTCACGTGGTCCTCCTCGTCAACTCGTGGCCGCCGGCCACGCGACCGACTTGGTCTCGGTGTAGATCTCGAGCCCTTCGACGCCACACTGGCGCCCGATCCCCGACTGCTTGTAGCCGCCGAAGGGAACGTCCGCGCCGTACCAGATCCCGCCGTTGATGCCCATCGTCCCGGTCCGGATCCGGGAGGTGACGGCCTTGGCGCGCTCCAGGTCGCCCGAGGTGATCATCCCGGACAGCCCGTAGATCGAGTCGTTCGCGATCGCCACGGCGTCGTCGTCATCCGCAAACGTCTGCACGACCAGTACCGGGCCGAAGATCTCCTGTCGGACGACGGCCGAGTCACGGGCCACGTCCGTGATGACCGTCGGCTCGACCCAGAAGCCGCCCGAGGGGAGATGCTCCGGGATGCCGCCGCCGAGCACGATGTTCGCTCCTTCGTCACGGGCGGTGTCGATCAGCGCGAGGATCCGCTGCTGCTGTTTCGCGGAGATGACCGGACCCATGAGGTTCGACGGGTCGGTCGGGTCACCGTAGGTGACGTTGCGGAGCGCTTCGAGAGCGATCTCGATGCCCTCGGCGCGTCGCGACTCGGGAATGAGAAGTCGCGACGAGATCGCACAGCCCTGCCCCGCGTGGAAGCAGATCCCGACGACCGATCCCATCTGGGTCGCGAGGTCCGCATCGTCGAGGAACAGGTTCACCGATTTGCCACCCAGCTCCAGGAACACCCGCTTGAGGGTGTCGGCCGCCGAGCGCATGATCGTCCGGCCCGTCGCGGTCGACCCGGTGAACGTGATCATGTCGACGCGGGGGTCGGCGACGAGTTGCGCGCCCAGGCCGTGGTCCGTTCCGACCACGACGTTCACGACGCCGGGCGGGATGTCGGTCGCTTCGGCGATCAGCCGACCGATCCGGGTCGCGTTCCACGGGGTGTCGGGCGCCGCCTTGATCACACACGTGTTGCCCATCGCCAACAGCGGGCCGAGTTTGTTCAGGATGATCTCGACGGGGAAGTTCCACGGCGTGATCGCGCCGACGACCCCGACGGGTTCCTTCCACACCTCGCGCATCGAGGGGTTGTCGCCACCGAAAGCGTCCTTCGCGCCGAGCGAGCGCACCCAGGCGAACTCGTCGATCTGCTCCGCAGGCCAACTGAGCGCGTCCCGCAGGGGTGTGTCGAGCTGGGGTCCCCAGGTGGCGAGGATCGGGCAGCCGACCTCGGCGACCAGTTCGGAACGGAGCTCTTCGACCTCACCGGTGATCGCGGCCTGGAGCTGATACAGGCAACGTTTCCGGAGTGCCGCGTCGGTTCCCCACTCGGTGTGGTCGAACGCCGAGCGTGCGGCGGCGATCGCGGCGTCCATGTCGGCAGCGGTCGCATCCGCGCACACGCCGAGTACCGCACCGGTGGACGGGTCGATGTTCTCGAAGCTCCCTCCGTCCGCAGCGGCGCGCAGGGCACCACCGATCAGCAGACGGGTCTCACCCTGGTCGATGCCGGTGTCGTTCACCACACCAGCTCGAGGTTGCGGATCGACCGGAGATCGGGTGCGTACTGCAGTTCGATCCCGTCCGCGAGTCGATAGTCGGGCACTGCCCGATGCCACTCTTCGAGCACGATCCGAAGTTCGAGGCGTGCGAGGTGCGAGCCCAGGCAGCGGTGGGTGCCGCCTCCGAAGGTCAGGTGCTTGTTGGCTTCGCGGTCGAAGTCGACGACATCGACGTCGTCCCATGCGGCCTCGTCGGTGTTGGCCGAGCCGATCATCGCCACGATCTGCGTGCCCTTCGCGATCGGGCAGCCGCCCAACTCGGTGTCCTCGGTGGTGATGCGCACGACGCCCGGGACGGGGGTCTCCCACCGCAGCATCTCCTCGATCGCATGCGGGATCATCCCGGGTTCGGCGGCGATACGTTCGCGGTGCGCGGCATTCTGGGCGAGGAACGCGAGCATGCAGTCCAGCGACGCGGTCACCGTGTCGAGTCCGGCCAGGAAGAACACGTAGCCGATGTCGAGCACGTCCTCGTCGGTGAGCCGTTCGCCTTCGACCTCGCTGGACAGGAACCGGGAGATCAGGTCGTCGGTCGGATGGGCGCGGCGCTGGTCGATGACCTCCTGGATCACCGCGTAGATCTTCAATCCGGTCTCGGCCGTCTTGGCTTCACGTTCGGCGCGGGAGGCCGCCTGGGTGTGGATTATCCCGTCCTTGAGGGCGATGAACTCCTGGAGCCGCGACACCGGCAGCCCGAGAAGGTCGAGGAACACCGTGGTCGGGACGAGCTCGGCGATCGCATCGTGGAAGTTCACGCCACCCGAATCGGCGACCGCCTCGACCATCTCCCGGACGAACCCGCGGATGTCGTCCTCCATCATCGCGACCTTGCGAGGCGCGAAGTGCGGGTCGAGGATCTTGCGGTACTTCTTGTGCTCGGGCGGGTCGATCTGCAGCGGAACCAGCGGACGGACCTGACCGATCTCGATCGCGGCGTTCGACGAGAACACGTCCGGGTTGCGGAGGATCTCGTAGACGTCCTCGTGGCGTCCGACGATCGTCATGCCCAGATCTTCCATGGCAATGGCGGCACCGGCGTCGCGCAGGCCCTTGTAGAGCTGTTGGGGGTGTGCGAGCTCTGCGGGGTCGGGCAACTCGGGTAGCTCGATGTGCGTCATGGTCTGCTCCGGTCGGCCGGCGGGTCGTGCGGGGCCGAGGATAGCGCGGATCTAACGTTGGTGTCAGCTTGGTTCGGCGGCCCGTACCGACGATTTCTCGGACGGCACGATCCGGGGCGCGTCCTTCCAGTTCGGTACACCGTCGTCGGGTTTCGCGGCCGGCCAATGGTCGTCGTGGACCTCCGCCCAGTGGGAGTGGTTCAACTGGTGGATCGAGAAGCACGCCTGCAGGCTGTTGGTGAAACCCTGATTGTCGACGGTCTGGTTGACCGATTCCTTGATCAACAGCGCGGCCATCGTGGGCACCTGCGCGATGCGTCGGGCGAACTCGACGGTCCGATCGGCGAGCTCGTCGCGCGGGAACACCTTGGAGACCATCCCGAGCCGGTACGCCTCGTCGATGTCGATCGAGTCACCGGTCAGCATCAGCTCCTTGGTCTTGCGTGGGCCGAACTCCCAGGGGTGAGCGAAGTATTCGAGGCCGCACATGCCCAGACGGGTACCGACCACATCCGCGAAGGTCACGTCATCGGATCCGACGATGAGATCGCAGCACCACATGAGCATGAGGCCCGCGGCATACACCGGGCCGTGCACCTGGGCGATCGTGATCTTGCGGAGGTTCCGCCACCGGAGCGTGTTCGTGAAGTAGTAGTGCCACTCCTGGAGCATCCGGTTCTCCGCACCCTGTCGGGTCGCGCCGTCGATCGAGTACGTCGGATGCGTCGCGTACTCCTCACGTGCCGCCGCCGATCCCATGTCGTGGCCGGAGGAGAACATCGGTCCGGTCCCACCGAGGATCACGACTCGACACGTGTCGTCGGCTTCCGCCGCGCGCATCGCATCGTCGAGTTCGACGAGCAACCCGCGGTTCTGGGCATTTCGGGCATCGGGCCGATCCAGCAGGATGCGCACGATGCGCCCGTCGTCGTGGCGCTCCACCTGCAGGTAGTCGTAGTCGGTCATCGTGGTCGGCCTCCGGGTTGCGGCGGGCGTTCGGCGCCCGCGTTCTGACGCGCGTGTCAGGTTAGACTCCGGTGCCGGGTCGCGTGGTCGTGACCGGAATCGAAAGGGGAACCGATGCGCCTGAAGCTCGACAACAACCTCTGCCAAGGGCACGGCCGCTGTTACACGCTGGCGCCCGAACTGTTCGATTCCGACGACGACGGCTACAGCGTGCTCACCTGGACCGACGACGTCCCCGACGAACTCGCGCACTCAGCACGCCTCGCCGTGGAGAACTGCCCGGAGAACGCGATCACCTTCGTCGAGACCGACGGGGACTGATCTCGCTCGGGCCGCTCGGGCCGCTGCGGACGGGCGATACCGGCCGGTCGGTCCTAGGCGGTCAGCTCGGAGCGGTCAGTTCGTCCCGGATGACCCGGCGCAGCAACTTGCCGGTGTCGGTGTAGGGAAGTTCGTCACGGAAGGTGACGACGTCGGGTGTCCTTGAGCCCCGGAGTCGCGAACGGACCCAGTCGCGTAGTTCCTCCGCCGTCACGATCGCGCCATCGTCGACGACGACCGCTGCCGCGATGCGTTGCCCCCACTCGGGATCGGGCACACCGACCACCGCGCAGTCGCGAACGGCCGGATGGGAGACAAGGACGTCCTCGACCTCCGCAGGGGCGATGTTCTCGGCCCCGCGGATGATCGTGTCATCCGCGCGGCCGTCGAGGAACAGATAACCATCGGCATCGAGGTGACCGCGGTCGCGGGTCGCGAACCAGCCGTCGGCACGGTCGTGACCCAGGTACTCGCCCGACACCTGCGCGCCCCGGACCAGCACGTCACCGACCACGCCCGGGTCGACTGTGTTGCCGTCGTCGTCGACGACGGCGATCTCGACACCGGGAAGCGGCCGTCCGACCGATGACAACCGGGCCCGAACCGCGGGGTCCGGGTCGGCGAACGCGGCCCGGTGATCGCCACCGCCGAGCAACGCTATCGTCGACGCGGTCTCGGTCAGGCCGTACGCGTTGACGAAATCGACACCGACGAAGGCCTCCAGGGCACGCTCGATCACCTGCCGGGGGGTCGGCGCACCGCCGTAGGCCAACGATCGGAGCGCTGGGACATCCGCGCGGTCGCCGTCGAGCGCATCGACGATCCTTGCCAACATGGTCGGCACGACCATCGCATGGGTCACGCGCTCGGTTCGCGCGGTGGCGAGCCAGCGGATCGGATCGAAGGGCTCGAGATAGACGATCCGGCGGCCCGCGAACAGGTTCGACAGGATCGTGGCGACACCGGCGATGTGGTAGGGCGGGACGCTGACGAGCACCGCTTCGGTCTCGTCGCAACTGCCGAAGTCGACGGTGTCGAGCAGATACGACGTGAGGTGCCGGTGCCGGAGGATCGCGGCTTTGGGGCGTGACGTGGTTCCGCTCGTCGACAACTGCACCGCGATCGTGTCGTCGTCGACCGGCGCGAGTCCCGACGACGCGTCAGGATCGACCTCGACGGCATGGGTGAGTTCGGACGCGGCGAACGTGATCGGGCACGTCGCGGTCACCGCGGCGCGTGTCGATGCGTCCACGGTCGCCACGAGAGCGGTCGTCGGTCCCTCCGCCAGCGTCTCGACGAGTCGGTCGTCGGCGAGGCGGTAGTTGAGGGGCAGAAACGGCACCCCCGCACGCGCCGCGGCGAACAATGCGATGGGGAGTGCCACGTCGTTGCCGCCGAGCCAAGCGACGCGTTCGAGGCCAAGGGCCGTGATGCGCGTCGCCAGGGCGGTCGCGCCCCGCTCCAGGGCGGCGACGGTCAGCGTTCCGGCGTCGGGACCGGTGACCGCGACCCGATCCGGGTCGGCGCCGACGGCCATGTCGAGCACGACCCCGAGTTCCACGCAGCCTCCTTGTGTCGAGCCGTCACCGGCGTCACCGCAGCACCGTGACCATACCTGACACGAGTGTCAGATCGTCGCCGCCACGACCGGTACCCGCTCACGAATCGATCGAATCGATCAGTCCCCATTCGAGTGCCCTCGGTGCATCGACGATCGCGCCGGTGAGCGCCAGGGTCGTGGCGCGGACACGTCCGACACGCCGACCGATGCTGACGGTCCCACCCGCACCTGGGATCAGGCCCATGGTGACTTCGGGGAGTGCGAAGGTCGAGTCGCCGGTGGCGGCGACCCGGCCGGCGAACGCCGCCAACTCGATGCCCGAGCCGCGGCTCGCGCCGTGCACCTCGAAGGACACCCGATCGCGCAGCTCATGGAGGACCGCCCCGATGCTCGTCGAAAGGCGGATCCGGTGCGCGGTCGCCGGATCGGGGGCGGTGCCGAACTCGTCGAGGTCACCACCACTGCAGAAGTCCGGTCCGGACCCGGTGACACGGACCGTGGAGACCGACGGGTCGAACCGGGCGATCGCCAAGGATTCGAGCAACGCGTCCCGCATGGTGGTGTCGAGCGCGTTGCGTACCTCGGGGCGGTGCAAGGTGATCGCCAACGTCCCGCCGTCGCGTTCGACGATGACCGGCGGACCGTCGGATCGCCGGCGTGGCGGCCCTCGCAGTCCGGTGCGCCCGGCAAGCCACGTGGCGAACTCGGGTCCACCCTGAAGCATCGAGTACGTGGCCGATTCGGCGATCAGCCCGTCGGCGACGCCACGCCGTGACGATCCACGTTGCAGGGCGACCAGTGCCCAGGCAGCCCCGGGGTGCGCGTCGATCGCCGCGACCAGCCCGCCCCGGTCGACGAGACCGGGAATCGTGACGACATCGACGGGAACATCCGGGTCGTCGGGAATCTGGTCGCGCAGGATGATCCACGGGGCCGTCTCCCATGGCAGTCGTGCCGGGTCCGACCAGACCGTCCCATCCGCGTGTGCATGGACCACCACGAGCCCGGCGTGACCTCGGATCTCGGAACCGAGATCGCCCCTGCGGAAGCGCTCATCGAGTTCGGCGTCGCTGCATTCGAGGAGTCGGATGCGGTGACCGTAGCGCCCCGAGGCCCGACCCGGATCCGCGAAACTCGCTTGCGTGAGCCGGACAACCTCGTCGTGGTCGGATTCGGGTGCCGCGTGGCTCACCGGTCGACGGGATCGTGCTCCCGGCGGCCCGCCGGACCGGCTCGGTGGACTCGTCGAGTCGCTGGGGCGTGAACTCGATGTCGACACCTGGGGCCTGCTCGTGGAGCGCGCCGCGTCGGGAGGGCTCCGCCGCAACGGCGACGTGAGCTGCGGTGGAGCGACCCGATTGATCGCGGCCGCGGATGGGTGGATCGCGGTCGCACTCGCCCGATCAGATGATCGTGACCTCGTCCCGGCATGGCTCGAATTGGGCGGTCCCATCGACCCGGACGTCGATGGGCTGTGGGAGGTGATCGTCGACACGGTCGCGCGTCGCCCGGTCGCGGAACTGGACGATCGCGCGGCGCTGGTCGGTCTGCCCGTGGGCGTCGTTCCGGCCGACCACAGAGCACCGACCCGTGATCGGCTGCTCGGGGCGAGCCCGATCTTCGCAGACCTGCCGGTCGTCGTATCCGAACACCTTCCGGCGCGACGGCGCACCGGTGGGCGACCGCCGCTCGTTGTCGATCTGTCGGCGCTCTGGGCGGGGCCGTTGTGTTCGCGCATGCTGCAGGCCGACGGCTTCGACGTCGTGAAGGTCGAGTCGACCCGGCGGCCCGACGCGGCACGCGACGGCGACGAGGTGTTCTTCGACCTGCTCAACGCGGGCAAGCGCAGCGTCGCCCTGGACCTTGCGCAACCCGACCAACGTCGGCACCTGAGCCGGTTGATCGCGTCGGCCGACATCGTCATCGAGGCGTCGCGTCCCCGGGCGTTGCGACAACTCGGAATCGACCCGGAGCGATGCATGGCAGAGGAGGCCGGCCCGAGCGTGTGGGTGTCGATCACCGCTCGCGGGCGGACCGATGCACCTCCCGGACGGGTCGGATTCGGTGACGATGTTGCTGCCGCGGCGGGTCTCGTCGTGGTCGACGACATCGGCCCGTGCTTCTGCGTCGACGCGATCGCGGACCCCTTGAGTGGCGCGGTGGCAGCCGCTGCGACGCGACGAGCGTGGCGCCACGGTGGTCGCTGGATCCTCGACGTGTCGATGCTCGACGTTGCAGCGGCAGGTGCGGGGCCGACGTTGCCGTCGCAGGCAGGTGCTGTGGCGACCCCGCCGCGTCCGCCGAACGTCGCATCATCGGCAGCCCCCCTGGGAGCACACACCGACGAGGTGCTAGCTGAATGGTCCGAGGGCGGGCCCGAGCATCGCTGAACCGGACCGTGCCGCGCCGGTCAGCGGATCGTTCCGACACCCGGGACGAGGGGTAGGTCCAGGGGCGTCACGAACCCGGGCCGGGCTGCGATCACCGCAGGCAACGCGTTCAACGCCCGCATCCCCGTGGCGAGGCAACCCGCCACCGCGGGCGAACGTGACGATCCGTCGGTGAAGCGGATCGCGGTCTCCTGGGTGATCGACGGTGAACCGTCGATGAGAACCTGGTAGACGTCGTCGGTGTTGCCGCGGGGCCACTCCGGCGCGGTGTCGACACCGACCCGGTTGACGTGTTCGAGCACGACCCGCGGCACGCCGTCGACCACGCCGTTGATCGTGAAACGCACCGCAGCCACGGTTCCCGCGTCGAACGTACCCACCGCGGTGTCGATCGGATGGTCGGTGACCCACGTGTCCCAGGTGGTCGTGATCGCGTCGAGGTGGACCCCGGCCGCGTGCGCGATCAGTGGCACGGTGCCACCCCACGCGAGGATCAGCACCTCGGGGACCGACAGGATCGGCCGGTGGTCGGCGGGGTGGCCGAACCCCATCTCGGTCGCGTAGTCACCCGTGTAGTCGGTGTAGTCGAGCAGCTCCCGGGCGGTGACCGACCGCACCTGTGCGCACAGGCCCATGAGGGTGAGCGGGAACAGGTCGTTCGCGAATCCCGGATCGATCCCCGTGGTGAAACAGCTCGTGCCGCCCTCGTCGCACGCGGCCTCGATCGGCGCGATCCACTCCGGTGGATTCGCCGGCGCCCACGGCCAGACCCACGGGGTCATCGCGGTGGACACCACGTCGATCCCGGCTCGCAGGAACGCGGTGATCGTCGCGATGTTGGCCTCGGGGTGCGCGGCGGTCGGGCCGTAGTGCGCGACACCGTCGGGCGCCGACGCGATCAGCGCGGCGACGTCGTCGGTCGCGGTGACGCCGATCGGACCGATCCCGCTCAGCTCACCGGCGTCGCGTCCGACCTTGGCGGGATCGTGCACGCCCACGCCGACCAGTTCGAATGCCGGGTGACGGACGATCTCCGCGATCACCATCGACCCCACCAACCCGGTTCCCCAGACCACGACTCGTGTCGTCAACGCCTTCCACCTCCAGGTGCGGATGCGGGCGAGCATAACGGCTACCCGGCGGTCACGAAGGTGCCACCGTCTCCCCGGTTGGTAGGATCGGCGACGTCTCCGGACCCGATGTCCGGGACGCCCCGAGCAGGGGAAGCCGGTGTGAATCCGGCACTGACCCGCAACCGTGATCCGTCCCGCGATCCTACGTCCCGGGCGGTGAGTCGGAACACCTGCGACCGGGCCACGAGGCACCGACGTGATCGACCATCGGGCGTTCCGCCCCCGATGTCGAACCGCGGCGATGCCCGTTCGACGAGGAGTTCGATGACCGCCGACCCGATCGCACCGCCGCTGCGAGGTTCGTCGTCGGTCGCGTCGACCGAGCGTGGCACACCGCCGGAGCGAACCTCGTCGAACCGTGCCTCGACGAGCCACGCGACGACGTGGCTGCCACGCAATCTGCACCCGATCGCCTGGTGGATCTGGGCCCTCGGGCTCGTGGTCGCGGCGAGTCGCACCACGAACCCCTTCCTGCTGCTCGCGATCGTCGCTGCGGCGGGCCTGGTCGTGATGCGTCGTCGGGGCACCGCGCCCTGGGCGAAGGCGTTCCGCTGGTACCTGCTCTTCGGTGTGATCATCGTCGTGATCCGGGTCGCGACGCGCGGGTTGTTGGGTGGGGGAGCGATGGGTGGCGCGCACGTGTGGTTCACGCTCCCGCGCGTCCCGCTGCCCCGTTGGGCTGCCGGGATCACGCTCGGTGGCCCGGTCAGTGGCGAGGCGGTCGTCGCCGCAGCGTGTGACGGGCTGCGGCTCGCAACGATCATCGTCTGCATCGGTGCGGCGAACGCACTCGCGAACCCCAAACGGGCGCTCCGGGTCCTTCCGGGGGCGCTCGAGGAACTCGGGGTCGCGGTCGTCATCTCGATCACGGTCGCGCCACAACTCGTCGCGGGGGTGCAACGGGTCCGTCGAGCGCGTCGCCTCCGCGGCGGTGCGGACCGGGGATTCCGGGTGTTACGCAGCATCACACTGCCCGTGTTGCACGACGCGTTGGAGCGTTCTCTGGCGCTCGCCGCGGCGATGGATTCGCGCGGTTACGGGCGCCGGTCGGTGACATCACCGACGACCCGGCGCCTCACGGTCGCGTTGCTGCTCGGCGGGTTGGCTGCGCTGTGCGTCGGCGTGTTCGGGTTGCTCGGCGGGGGGACGGCACCGGCGGTCACCACGCCGGCGATCCTCGCCGGCGTCACGTGCTGTGCCGCCGGATTGTGGACCGGGTCGCGTCGCGTTCGGCGAACGGCGTACGCACCGGACCCGTGGGATGTCCCCGAGAGTCTCGTCGTGCTCGCCGGCGTGGTCTGCGCGGCGGTGTTCGTCGTGGCTGGAGGATCGATCCATGGCATGCAGTTCGGTGTCGCGACGCTCCGGTGGCCGACGCTTCCGCTCGTGCCGCTGGTCGCCGTCGCGCTCGCGGCGACCCCGGCAGTCACCGCACCGCGGCCGCCGGTGCGAAGGGTCCGGGCATCGGATCCACGGGGGCGATCCGGAGACGTCGCGCCGATCGGAGCGACCGCGTGATCGACTTCGAGCGGGTCACCGTCACCTACGACGGCGCCTCGGTGCCGACACTGTGCGACGCCTCGTTCTCGGTTCCCGAGGGT
This sequence comes from Actinomycetota bacterium, assembly GCA_018268545.1. GTDB lineage: Bacteria > Actinomycetota > Acidimicrobiia > Acidimicrobiales > Iamiaceae > JAFDWI01. The sequence goes on along the minus strand of JAFDWI010000099.1, from coordinate 7,204 downwards.
GAGCTGTGTCTGGTCGTCGGGTCGACCGGGTCCGGCAAGTCCACCCTGCTCGGCGCCGTCAACGGGCTCGTTCCACGTTTCACCGGTGGTGTGCTCGCCGGCCGGGTCACCGTCGCCGGGCGCGACACCGCACGGTTCCATCCCCGTGATCTCGCCGACATCGTCGGCGTCGTCGCCCAGGATCCGCTCGCCGGGTTCGTGACCGACACCGTCGCCGAAGAACTCGCGTACTGCATGGAGCAGTTGGCCGTCCCGCCCTCGGCGATGCGCAAGCGGGTCGAGGAGATCGTCGACGTGCTCGGGCTCGCCGATCTTCGGGATCGGGCGTTGGCAGAGCTGTCGGGCGGCCAGCAGCAACGGGTCGCGATCGGGTCGGTCCTCGCCGCCCAGCCGTCGGTCCTCGTGCTCGACGAACCGACCTCGGCGTTGGACCCGACCGCGGCCGAGGACGTGCTCGCGGCGATCACCCGCCTCGTCCACGACCTCGGTCTGACCGTGCTCATGGCCGAACATCGCCTCGAACGGGTCGTGCACTATGCAGACTCGATGCTCGTGCTCGACGGCACCGGCTCGGTCACCCACGGGCCGGTCGCCGCGATGTTGGCCGACTCGCCCGTCGCGCCCCCGGTGGTCGAATTGGGGCGTCTCGCCGGATGGGAACCGCTTCCCTCGAGCGTCAGGGACGCGCGTCGACGTGCACCCGAGCTTCGTGAGCGGCTGGCCGGCCGTCCCGTGCCGGGTCGTGGCGGGGCGCGCCGGGTCGCGCATCGGGCGGACCGATCGACGGGGCACGCGGCCTTGTCGGCACGCGGGATCGTCGTGCGCTACGGCGACCTCGTCGCGGTCGCCGGAGTCGACCTCTCACTCGATGCCGGTTCGATCACGGCCCTGATGGGCCGAAACGGGTCGGGGAAGTCGTCGCTGCTGTGGGCGCTCCAAGGTTCCGGACCGCGGGACGCCGGAGCGGTCGACGTCGCGGGTGCAGACCCGGGCCTTCTCGATCCGCGCGGCGCGCGTGCCCATGTCGCACTCGTCCCTCAGACCCCGTCGGATCTGCTGTACCTGGATTCCGTCGCCGAGGAGTGCGCACAGGCCGACCGCGAGTCCGGTGTCCCGGCTGGTCGTACCGCCGAGTTGCTCGGTCGGCTCGCGCCGGGGATCGCTCCGACGTGCCATCCGCGTGACCTGTCCGAGGGGCAGAAGTTGACGCTCGTGCTTGCGATCCAGATCGCACCGTCGCCGCCGGTGGTACTGCTCGACGAACCGACCCGTGGCCTCGACTACGGCGCGAAGCGGCGGCTCGCCGACGTCCTCGACGGCCTCGCCGCGCAAGGTCGTTCGATCATGATCGCAACCCACGACGTCGAGTTCGTCGCCCGGGTCGCCGACCGGGTCGTGCTCGTGGCCGAGGGTGCCGTCGTCGCCGACGGGCCCTGTGAGGACGTCGTGGTGTCGTCGCCCGCCTTCGCTCCCCAGGTCGCAAAGATACTGCGACCCGATCCGTACCTGACGGTCGACCAGGTGGCCGCTTCGCTCGAGGGGATCGGTGAGGTGCGATGACCGGCCGGGTTCGGCCGCTGCGTTCGGGTGGAGCTCGTTCGGGCGATGCGATCGTCATTCCCCTGGGTGGTTGGTCGCGGGTCGCGTTGGTCGGCGCGTCCGCACTCGGCATCGTCGCGTTCTGTTGGCCGTTCCTCATCGACACCCGATCTGTCGGCGACACGTCGATTGCGCCGCTCGTGTTCGGCGTGCTGCTCCTGCTGGTGCTCGGCGTGGGTGTCGCGCAGATGTCCGAAGGTGGGATCGACGCCAAGGCCCTGGCATTGCTGGGGGTGTTGTCGGCGATCAATGCCGGGCTCCGGCCGCTCGGCGCGGGAACCGCAGGTATCGAGTTGGTGTTCTTCCTGCTGGTGCTCGCGGGGCGCGTGTTCGGCCCGGGTTTCGGGTTCCTGCTGGGGTGCACGAGCCTGTTCGCATCCGCGATCATCACCGGCGGCGTCGGGCCGTGGTTGCCGTACCAGATGTTCGGCGCCGCGTTCGTCGGGTTGGGTGCCGGGCTGTTGCCACGTTGTCGGGGACGGCGCGAGATCGTTTTGTTGGCGGCCTACGGATTTGCCGCGTCGTACGTCTACGGACTGCTGTTGAACCTGTCGTTCTGGCCGTTCGTGGTCGATCCGGGCAGCACCACCGCGTACGTCCCGGGCGCCGCGAACTGGTTCAACCTTCGGCGCTATCTGGTGTTCGACTCGGTGACGTCGCTCGGCTGGGACACGCTGCGGGCATTGACGACCGCGGTGGCGATCGCGCTGACCGGTTCGGCGATCCTGGCCGCACTCCGACGCGCGGGACGACGAGCGGCGTTCACCGCGCCGGTCGAGTTCCGACCGGCGGATGACGGCGCGAGCCCGCCGGTCGGGCGCGATCAGTTGCCGTCGGGATACATGCGCGTGCCCCGATCAGAGGTGTTCTCCGAAAAGTAGGCCGCATAGCAGTCGTGGCGGGTTGTGAAGCCCATCGACAGGCACGCGTTGATCGCGTCCTGGCCGGACGAGAACGACCCGGTGTAGATGACCCACCACCCGGGATTGAGGCTCGCGATCGACGAGGAATTCACGATCGAGGCATCCGGTGCGACGTTGCTCACATCGGACACTCGCTGTTGTGCCTGCGCCTGGGTGTTTGCGGCGCCGAGCATCACGACCCAGGAGTTCATCGGCACGCCGTCGGGAGGAGAGGGGGGTGCTGCGTTCGTGGCCGGTGGCGTGACGGGCGGATTCGTCTGGGGCGCGGTCTGGGGGACCGGTGGCGTCGTCGTTGCGGGGGCCGTCGTCGAGGTCGACGTCGACGCGGTCGTGGCCACCGCCGGGAGTGTGCGCACCGACACTCCGAGGTTCTTCCCGCTCGAGCTGCACCCGACCAGACCAGTCACGACCACGCCCAGAAGCACCGACCGGACGGTGGTGGTGAAAACCCGATGTCGCGTCATGTTCCCTCCTTGGTTGCGTGCGGTGCCCGATCGTAGACGCGGGTGACGGGCGCCGCTCGTGTTGCACATCGGCCGTGTGCCGTGTCGCGTCGGCCGGCGGCGCGGGTTAGCGTCCCCGGCCATGGACGGGGACACCGGACGACTCGCCATCGACCACCTGCTCGGCGAGCTGACGGTCGAGGAGAAGGCCGCCCTGTGTTCGGGTTCGGGTTTCTGGCACACCCGCGCGGTGGAACGCCTCGGGGTCCCGGCGATCGCGGTGTCCGACGGGCCGCACGGGTTGCGGGTCCAGCGCGACGGTGGCGACCACCTCGGCATCGACTCCTCCGACCCGGCCACGTGCTTCCCGCCCGCGGTCACCCTGGGATCGACGTGGAACGTCGAGATGGTCCGCCGGGTCGGAGAAGCGATCGGTGTCGAGGCGCGCAGTGCGGGTCTCGCGGTCGTGCTCGGCCCAGGGGTCAACATCAAGCGTTCGCCGCTGTGCGGTCGGAACTTCGAGTACTACTCCGAAGATCCTCTCGTCGCATCGACGATGGGTACGGCATGGGTCGACGGATTGCAGTCGACCGGTGTCGGCGCATCACTGAAGCACTTCGCGGTGAACAACCAGGAGACCGACCGGTTGCGGGTGAGCGCCGACGTCGACGAACGGACGTTGCGCGAGATCTACCTGGCGGCGTTCGAACCGGTGGTCCGCGACGCGCAGCCGTGGACGGTGATGTGCTCCTACAACCGGATCAACGGCACCTATGCGGCAAGTGACCGGTGGCTGCTCACCGAGGTGTTGCGCGAAGCGTGGGGTTTCGAAGGCCTGGTCGTCTCGGACTGGGGCGCGGTCGACGATCCGGTCGCGTCGGTGGCTGCGGGCCTCGATCTCGAGATGCCGTCGTCTGGCGGTGCGAGTGCCGCGTCGATCGTCGCCGCGGTGCGTGACGGCTCGCTCGATGTCGCCGACGTGGACACCGCGGTGCGGCGGGTCCTCCAACTGGTCGACCATGCGCCGCGCACCGCGAGTGCTGTGGCCTTCGACGTCGATGCGCACCACGCGATCGCACGCGCCGCGGCCGGCGAAGGCGCGGTGTTGTTGCAGAACGACGGTGGGGTGCTGCCCTTGCGTCCGGCTGCGGGTCAACGGGTTGCCGTCATCGGAGAACTGGCCCGGACGCCCCGCTACCAGGGAGCGGGATCATCCCAGGTGAACCCGACGCGCGTCGACGATGCGCTTCGCGCGCTCGAGGTTGCGTTCGGACCCGAGGTCGACGTTCGGTTCGCGCCGGGGTATCGCCTCGACGATGAAGTGACCGATTCCGAAGCAGCGTCGCTCGTGGCGGAGGCGATCGCCACCGCGACCGATGCCGATGCGGTCGTGATCTTCGCCGGGCTCCCGGGCCCGTACGAGTCCGAAGGCTTCGATCGGGTCGACCTGGACCTTCCCGCATGCCAGCTCGAGGTGATCGACGCGATCGCACGCCTGCGGTCCGATGCGACCGTCGTCCTCGCGAACGGTGGCGTCGTGGCCGTCGATGCGTTCGCGTCGTCGGTCGCGGCGATCCTCGAGTGTTGGCTGGGTGGTCAGGCGTCGGGGACCGCGGTCGCCGATCTGCTCTCCGGGGCGGTGAACCCGTCGGGCAAGTTGACCGAATCGATCCCGCACCGTCTCGCCGACACGCCGGCGCGTCACAACTTCCCCGGTGAGGATCGTCATGTGCGTTACGGCGAGGGGCTCTTCGTCGGCTACCGGCACTTCGATTCGGCGGAGGTGTCGGTCGCATTCCCCTTCGGTCACGGTTTGTCCTACACGACGTTTGCGTATTCGGACCTCACCGTCGATGTCCTCGACGACGGGATCGACGTCGCGCTCGACGAACCGGTGGTCGAGATCGCCGCAACGGTGACGAACACCGGGTCGGTCGCCGGAGCCGAAGTCGTGCAGGTGTACGTGGCCCCGAAGGATGCACTCGTGGTCCGCCCGGTGCACGAACTCCGTGCGTTCGCCAAGGTCGCGCTCGCTCCGGGCGCTGCGGAGCGGGTGAACTTCGCGCTGACCCGACGAGACCTCGCGCGGTGGTCGGTGCGGGCCCATGACTGGGTGTTCGATCCGGGCGTGTACGGCATCGAGGTCGGCGCGTCGTCGAGGGATCTCCCGCTCGCTGAAACGGTGACGATTCCCGGGGCTGCGACGGCAGCGCCGCTGGACGACTACTCCAGTCTGGGGGAGTGGTTGGCGCATCCGATCGGCCATGACGTGTTGGTCGAGCAACTCCGTTCGAGCCCGCTCGGCGACCTGACACCGCTGCTCGCTGATGAGGGGACGATCAAGGTGATCAGCCAGTTCCCGTTGCGCCGCCTTATCCCGATGCTCGGCGGTTCGTTCACACAAGATGACCTCGTGCAGCTCGTCGATCGCGTGAACGCCTCCGGCTGAGCACGTACCGGGATCGGGTGGATCGCGACGCGAGTGGCCGGATCGCTCGTACACTTACGGACTCGGGAGGGTTCGCCGTGACGAACCGGTCGCGGTTTCCGCTCGACCGTGCTGGCGCGGTCCCGACCCGACGCTCGATCGAATGCCCGAAACGAAGCACCGAGCAAGCCCCACGAAGTCCAAGCAGATCGTCGAGGTCGACATGGACCACGTCCGAGCATGGCGATGGCGCATCGTCGTCGTCGGCGTCGGTTGGACCGTCGAACACCGCTATTTCGGGCCGAAGTTCCTGGCTCGACGCCACTGCCGCAAGATCTACCATTCGGGGGACCTCAGCACGAGTCACTGATCGTGCCCCGATGGCGAGGGTGTCGCCCGTCGGGTGACGCAACGCCGCCCGACCCGGCGCGCATCGGATCGCCCTCCTCGCGAACGTTCAGCCTGCATTCAGCGCGAATCGCGCATCATGCACCCCATGGTGACCGTCGGCCCCGATGTCTACGAGGCCAGCGTGTCCGCCCGTGCGTCGGCGATTCGTGAGATCGGACGACTCCGAGCGATCGCCGCCCGACTCGTTGCCCTTGCCGGCGCATGGACGGCCGTGCTCGTCGCTGGTTCTGTCATCGGCTACCTCGTCGTGGGGCCTTCGGGCGTCGGGCCGTCCCGGCCGATCGACGAACGCATAGCGGGGTTCTTCGCGGCCCATGGGCCCCTCGTGCCCGCTGGCCTCTCGAGTCTGCTTCCCGTCATCGGCCTCGTCGTCGTCGTTGCGATCGTTGTCGTCCTCACCATTGGGGACGACGCTCGTGGTCGGCGCGTCCTGCCGGTTGTCCTGGGCGCCATCGCAACGGCGGGGCTCGGTGCTGCGGTTGCCGCGAAGGTCCTCAAGGCGATGTTCACGCGCCCTCGGCCGCCGCGGGTGGTCGGCTCGGTGGGCGCATCGGGCTTCTCGTTCCCGTCGTCGCACACCCTCGTCGGGTGGGCGATCCTCGCCGCGTGTGTGGTGGTTCTCGCAAAGTACGCCGCACGGGCATCGCAGCGCGTCGCGGTGCCCGCGATCGGTGTCGTGGCAGTCACGGTGCCATTGTCCCGCTTGGTGCTCGGTGTCCACTGGGCCACCGATGTCATCGCCGGAGCGGCACTCGGCGCGGCGTGGGGAACGGTCGCTGCTCGGCTTTGCCTTCGGCCCGTGCCGAAGGAGGCGCGCCGGTGGTCGACGCGGGCACGGGTCGCCTCGGGCACGACGGCCGTGCTCATCGTGATCGCGATCGTGCCGGTGTCGTGGTCCTACGTCGACGCGCTACGGTATCCGGGGTCTGCAGATTTCGCGACGCGAACGACCGATTGGCTCCGGAACAACGGCGCAGGCGGCGTCGTCGACTGGGTGGAAAATGCGCGTTATGCACGGCCGTCCACCGGAGCCCTGTCGGCGACGCAGGCGAGTCATCCGTTCGGCGATGCTCGGTCCGACCTGCCGACTGCGCGGCGACCGCGGGCTGTCCGGGTCCCCGTCGCCGTTGTCGGCAGTGTCGGCACCGCGATCCCGGAGATTGCTGCAGCCTTCGACGGTCGCTGGGTTCCTGTCGGTGACGCCCGGTTCGCGCACCCTGCGATGTACACGGCGACGTGGCGGCCCGAGCCGAACCTTCCCGATGTCGCGGTGTCCAGCGTCTGGATGGATACCACGCAGCTCCGCCCGCACGTCGTCGCGGGTACGAAGGAACCCGGTGGCGCCGGGTGGTCGTGGAACGCTCGGATTCCGCCGGCCGTGCACAGCCGGATCGTCGCGG
>JAFDWI010000098.1 GCA_018268545.1 Actinomycetota bacterium | reverse complement strand
GTCGAAGGAGCGCAGGTCGACGAGCAACAGGTGGTTGTCGGTGCCACCCGAGACCAGCCGCAGGCCCCCACCGGCCAACGCCGCTGCGAGCCGAGCCGCGTTGGTCGTGATCCGACGCGCGTAGTCCGCGAACTCGGGCGTCGCCGCTTCGCGGAATGCCACGGCCTTGGCCGCGATGACATGGTCGAGCGGGCCGCCCTGCATTCCCGGGAACACGGCCTTGTCGATGGCCGCGGCGTGTTCGGCGCGCGAAAGAATGCACCCACCACGTGGGCCACGGAGCGTCTTGTGGGTCGTGAACGTGACGACATCGGCGAACGGGACGGGGTTGGGGTGCACCCCGCCGGCGATCAACCCCGCGATGTGCGCGGCGTCGAACATGAACAGCGCACCCACCTCGTCGGCTATCTGACGGAACGGTTCGGGCTCGATGATCCTCGGGTAGGCCGTCGCGCCCGCGACGATCAGCTTCGGCTTCACCGCATGTGCGACGTCGCGCACCTGGTCAAAATCGATCCGCTCGTCGGATTCGGTGACGCCGTACGCCGAGAAGTGGTACAGGATCCCGCTCGCGTTCACGGGAGACCCGTGCGTGAGATGGCCGCCCTGGTCGAGTCGGAGCCCCAACACCGCATCGCCGGGTTCCAACAGCGCCTGGTACACGGCGAGGTTGGCATTCGCACCCGAGTGCGGCTGCACGTTCGCGTGCTCGGCGCCGAACAGCTCGACCACCCGGCGACGAGCGACGTCCTCGACCCGGTCGATGACCTCGTTGCCGCCGTAGTAACGCTTGCCCGGATACCCCTCGGAGTACTTGTTGGTGAGCACCGTTCCCGTCGCCTCCATCACCGCGGGTGACGCGAAGTTCTCCGATGCGATCAACTGCACCGTCGAGTTCTGACGGGTGAGTTCATCGTCGATGAGCCCGAAAACCTCGTCGTCGCGTGTGGTCGGCCAACTCATGGATGTTCCAACTCCTTCACGGGTGTTGCGGGGCGCGCTTCGAACGCGCTTTGGTCGGCGCCGTGCGCCGACTCGGGAAGTCCGGCCCACAGGCTGGAAAGGTACGCGTCCTGAGCCTCGGGGTCCGAGAACGACGCTTCGAGCGCCGTCAACTCGTCGATTCGCTTCTGGTGGCGCCCGCCGTCGAACGGGGTTGCCAACCACAGCCGGGTGATCTCGATCGCGAGTGCATCGGCCACGACGCGAGCGCCCATCGACAGCACGTTCGCGTTGTTGTGCGAGCGCGACATGCGTGCCGTGTACAGCTCGTTGCACAGCGCGGCCCGCACCCCGGCGACCTTGTTCGCGGCCAACTGCTCGCCTTGCCCGGAGCCACCCAGGACGATGCCGGACTCGACCCGGCCGGTTGCGACCGCACGACCGACCGCAGCACAGAAGATCGGGTAGTCGACCGATTCGGTCGAATGCGTCCCGAGGTCGACCACATCGTGGCCGTCGGCGACGAGCGCTTCGACGAGGACCGCCTTCAACGGGAAACCCGCATGGTCCGAACCGATGGCGATACGCATCACGGCACCCCCGCGGAGGCGCTCTCGACACTCGGCCACAGTCCGGCCACGAGCCGGTCGACGAGGGAGTCGATCTCCTCGGCGGTCCGCTCGAACACCTTGGGCGATCGCCCGATCGGGTCGGGGATCTCGTCGTCGACACCGACGCGCAGCAGGTCGCGGCGGGTCCGGGTCTCGGCGATTCCCGCCAGGACCGCGTCGAGGGAATGGTCGTCGGTCGCCTCCAAACCGAGCGCATCGACGCGGCGAACGAACTCGACAAGGGTGAAACTCCGGGTCCACGCGTCGGGATCGATCGTGATGATCTCGGTGAGGTGGCGACGTTCCATCCCGATGACGAGCGATGCGGCCGCGATCACCTCCGCTTCGATGGTGCGGCTCCGATGATCGACGACGTCGATCCCGCGCCTGGCCATCACGGCGACCACATCGTCGGGGGCCGGATGCCCCGCCTCGAGCAGACCGCTGGAGGAAACGGTGGCATCGATGCCGCGTTCGGCGAGGCCGCGGCGAGCGAACGCTTCGGCCATCACGGAACGACACTGGTTTCCGGTGCAACAGAATTCGATGTTGATGGCGGCCACTCTACCGATCACCACCTCGGCGAGGATGTGCCCGGGCCTTCGGTCGACTTGACCGCACGGTCAGTCGACGGACTGAAATGGCCCGATGCGTACTTCTGGAAGCTTGGACGATCGCACGCCGGTGATCGTCGGTGTGGGGCAACTCAACCAGCGCGTCGACCGAGGTGAGCCGTCGGAAGAGCCGACCGCTCTGATGACCCACGCGCTGCGGATCGCGGCAGACGACGCCGGTGATCCGAGCCTGGTCGCCAAGGTCGACGTGATCCGCTGTGTGAACGTGCTCGGCTGGCGCTACCGGGATCCGGGTCGCATCGTGGCCGAATCGCTCGGGTGTCCCGACTCCCGAACCGGCTACACCCACATCGGTGGCAACGTCCCCCAGATGATCCTCAACGGCGCGTGTCGGGACCTCGCCGAAGGGCGCGTCGAGGTCGTGGCGGTCACCGGAGCCGAAGCAGGCTGCTCCAAGGCGATGCAGCGCAGCTCGGGCACCGCCCCCGCCTGGACGGTCCAACCCGACGACGCGGAACCCGATGAGTGGCTCGACGCAGACGTGGCGCTCATGGCTGATGCCGAGTTGCAGCGCGGCATCGTCATGCCGATCCAGATCTACCCGCTGTTCGAGAGCGCCTGGCGTGCCGCGAACCACTGGAGTCTGGAAGAGGACCGCCGCCGCATCGCCGAGGTCGCCGCCGCGCTCAGCCGGGTCGCCGCCGACAACCCTCACGCATGGAATCGGGTCGCCCACACACCCGAAGCGATCGACTCACCCGAAGGCGGGAACCGCATGGTCGGCTTTCCGTACCGCAAGGTCGTGAACTCGTTCGAGCGGGTCGACCAGGCCGCCGGGATCATCCTCACCACCGTCGGGCGGGCCCGTTCGCTGGGGCTCGCCGACGATGGATGGGTCTTTCCGGTCGCTGGAACCGACGGCGCCGACACGCGGTTCTTCTCGAACCGGCCGACCTTCGCCGGATCACCGGCGATGCGAATCGCCGGCCGTCGGGCACTGGAGTTGGCCGGTGTCGAACCCGACGAACTGTCGACGATCGACGTGTATTCGTGCTTCCCGGTCGCTGTCCAGGTCGGTGCCCACGAACTCGGGTTGCCGACCGACCGTGACCTCACCGTCACCGGCGGACTGCCCTTCGCGGGCGGCCCGTGGAGCAACTACGTGAGCCACTCGATCGCTCGCACCGTCGAGGTCCTGCGTGAGCGGCGTGGCCACGGCCTGGTCACCGCGAACGGCGGGTACTTCACCAAGCACGCGTTCGGGGTGTACTCGACCGAGCCGTCCGGTCGCCCCTTTGCCTCTGCCAAACCCCAGGATGAGATCGACGCGGTCGGATCGGTGGCTGCGGACGACGCCTTCGCGGGTGACGCGACCGTCGAGTCGTGCACGGTCATGCACGGTCGTGACGACACCCCCGAGCGGGCGATCGTCACCGCTCGGACCGAAGCGGGCACGCGCGTGTGGGGTTCGAGCCACGACGTCGACGACATGGCTCGTATCGAATCCGTCGAAACGATCGGTTCGACGGTCCGCATCGACGACTCCGGCGAGTTCCGGTTCGCGTAGATCCGTTCACTCCTCGGGTGCGTCGACGAAGCTGACCGCCACCGCGAGTGCTCCGATGACGATCAGGCCGGCGCCGCCGAGCGCGAACGCGTCGTGGCGGGTCAGCACGACGCTCATGAACAACCCGACGGCCATGAGCACGCCACCGACCCAGAACCCGATGTGGTGGTCACGCATGGATGACACCATCCGCCAGGCCGAGCGCGGCCGGGTCGAGCATGCCGTGACGCAGCACTGAGAACGGCACCGTCGTGACGTCGATCACGGTCGACGGGACGCCACCGCACTCGCCGGTGTCGATGACGAAGTCGACCGGGTCGGCCAACGATGCCGCTGCTCGTGTCGCATCGGTTGGCGTCGGTTCACCCGATCGGTTCGCACTCGTGGTCACGATCGGTCCGACGACCGCGGCGATGCCACGTACGACGGGCGAGTCGGGCACCCGGACCCCGATCGTCGTCGCGTCGCCCCCGAGGTCGATGTGGCTCCAACTCGTGGCGCGAGGGCCGACGAGCGTGAGCGCGCCGGGCCACATCGCCGCCAACGATCGCACGGCGTCGACGATCCCGGAGTCCATTCCATCGAGGTCGAACAGCGCCAGCGCCTGGCCGGCATCGGCCGCGAGCACGGCCAACGGGTTCGAGTGGTCCCGGCCCTTGAGGGCGAAGAGGCGATCGATCGCTTCGGCCCGTTCGGGGTGTGCTGCGAGGCCATAGACCGTGTCGGTCGGGACGACGACCGTGCCGCCGCCAAGCAGCACCTGAGCGGCCCGGCGCGTGTCCGATGTCGACGTCTGGGCCATGAAACGACGCTAACCCGAACGTGGTAGGACTTCGGGGTCATGGCGACCCACGAGCGTGAACTCACCGAGCCCGTCGACCTGTGTACCCCCGACGGGCATTCGCTGAACCGCGATGCCGTGGGCTGGTCACGGGTTCCCCTGCAGCGAGCCAACCTGCAAGGTTCGTGGGGTCGTAACAAGCGTTGGGACTACTGGGGTATCCTGCTCGGCGACGGCGCGGTGTCGGTCACCTTCGCGGACCTCGACTACGTCGGACTCGTGGCGGTCAACTGGGCCGACTTCGTGACCCGCGACCACGGCCAGGCTGCGCACATCGCGCCGTTCGGACGCGGCATCCGGCTGCCGGACGTTCCCGGATCACGACCCTTGCACCACCGCTCGCGTCGCCTCGACGCCGAGGTGAGCGAAGTCGAAGGAGGCACGCGGATCATCGCGCATTGGCGCGGATCGCACGGCGGTGAGAACCGGCTCGACGCGCTCGTCGAACGCCCCGACGGTCACGAATCGCTCAACGTGGTCGTGCCCTGGAGTGCGACGCGTTTCCAGTACACATCCAAACATCAGGCCCGGCGAGTCACCGGATCGCTCAACCTCAACGGCGTCACGCGCCCGATCGGAGCGGACCGGCCCGCGTGGGCGACCCTGGATGTCGGTCGGGGCCGCTGGGCATACCGGGTCATCTGGAACTGGGCCGGCGGTGCGGGCACGACCACCGATGGCCACACGATCGGCATCCAGATGGGTTCGAAGTGGACCGACGGAACCGGGGTGACCGAAAACGGGATCATCGTGGATGGGCGGCTGTCGAAGATCGGTGAGGAACTGGTGTGGGATTATGACCCGCAACGCCCGATGGAACCGTGGCACGTGCATTCAGCCGACCACACGCTGGAGTTGACGCTCACGCCCCGCTGGGACCTGCCCTCGACGTTGAACATCGGCGTGTTGGCGAACCTGGGCCACCAGGTTTTCGGCTCGTGGTCGGGCACGGTTCCCCGTGATGACGGGGCACCGCTGACGTTGGGTGACGACGTGATCGGCTTCGCCGAGGAGATCTCCTGGCGCTGGTGAGGTGGCCCGTGGCGGTGACTTCGGTTCGAGCGGCGTCGGCACAACCCTGAACAATCGATGATCTTGTTCTGGGTCATCATCCATCCCTGAACAAGGAGGATGCGTGTCCAGGGTAGCCAAACGCAGGTGGGAGACCGATCTCCGGTCGGGCCTGTCCCGACGAGACCGCCAGGGGTGCACCTACGAAGCGTACGTGCCCGACCTCTTGATCGGTCGACGGATCACCCTCGACGGGGAGGGGCAAGGTCAGCACCTTGTCCAGGTTGTCTTCCGGAACGAGGACGACGATGTCGACATCACGCGTTGTGCGTGCCACACCTCAGGCAGCCGCTGCTGTCGAACCAACCACGACATGCGACACGCCCGCAGCCTCCAGCACACCGGCGACAGTTCGGAACGCACCCGCCAGGTCGATCATGGCTGCACCGTTGCCGCCTCCGACCACACCGCAAACGCGAGCTCGTCGCCGTACCACGCGCGAACGAGCGCAAGAAACACCTGACGGTCCGAATAGTCCGGGTGACGCCGACGCACCGCCTGCTCGGCCATCAGACCGACGGCCCGATTCAGCTGCTCCCACTCATCGATCCGTTCAGCGACAGAACGCCTCTTGATCGCTTCCATCTGCCGTCGCCAGACCTCGGCGTCGGTGTCGACCGGAACGACCGGCGGATTGCGCGGCACAGGTCACGATCCTACGGCACGCTCCGACGCTCTTGTCGCGGCCCCGGAGCGCCGTGGCGGCGGGCGATGAGGATGCGGTCATGGCCGGCGAAGTCGGGGCGAACCTCGGCGTGGACGAACCCCGCATCGGTGGCGAGCGCGCGTACCGCGTCGCTTTGAGTGGCGCCGATCTCGGCGACCAGTACCCCGTGTGGCGCCAACCATTCGGGGGCCTGGGAAATGGTCACCCGCAGGTCATCCAACCCGTCCACTCCCGCGAACAACGCGCCCGACGGTTCCCAGTCGCGAACCGACGGGTCGATGTCATCACCGGTCGCCACATACGGCGGGTTCGTGACGATCAGGTCGATCGCACCGTGCAGGTCGCCGGGCAGCATCGAAAACCACGAACCCGCCGCGAACGCAACCCGCTTCACCCCGAGCCCGACGCGATCACGGTTCTCCATCGCAAGTTCCAGCGCAGGCCGCGACGCCTCGATCCCGAGGACCCACACCTCGGGGCGTTCGACCGCGATCGACAGCGCGATCGCTCCGGTCCCGGTGCCCAGGTCGACCACGACCGGGCCCGCAACACCGAGCCCGTCGAGTTCGGCCAACGCGACCTCGACCACCTGTTCGGTCTCGGGTCGAGGGATCAACGCCCGTTCATCGACAATGAGGTCGACCGATCGGAACGGCCAATGGCCGATCACGTACTGCAACGGCTCCCCGAGCGCGCGCCGGTCGACCATCGAATCGAAACGCGCCAGATCCGCGTGCGTGGGTTCCTCGTCGAGCAACACCGGCCAGGCCCGCTCCACCCCGGCCACCTCACGAAGCAACCATCGTGCCTCACGTTCGGCGCCGTCACCGGCCACCGGCTCCAGGCGCACGGTCGCCCGGACGAGCGCGCCCCGCCAGTTCCGGCCCTCAGCGACCACCGGTACCACGTCGGTTCCGGCCGTTGCTCGGGTGCCTCACGGCGATCCTGTCGACGCGTCGCCTTCCACCAGGCGGTGCTGCTGCTCGTCCATCACCAGCGCGTCCGACACTTCGCTCAGGTCACCGGCCAGGATCTTGTCGAGCTTGTAGAGCGTCAGGCCGATCCGGTGGTCGGTGACCCGATTCTCCTTGAAGTTGTACGTGCGGATCTTCTCACTTCGGCCACCGCCGCCGACCTGACCGCGCCGCGCGTCGGACGCCTCGGCCGCCTGGGCATGCTGTGCCGCTGCCAGCAGCCGACTGCGCAACACGACGAGCGCCCGGGCCTTGTTCTGGATCTGGGACTTCTCGTCCTGCATCGACACGACCAGGCCCGTGGGAAGATGCGTGATCCGCACCGCCGAGTCGGTCGTGTTCACCGACTGGCCACCAGGGCCCGAAGACCGGTACACGTCGATCTTCAGATCGTTCGGGTCGATGTCGACGTCGACCTCGTCGGCTTCGGGCAACACCGTCACCGTCGCGGACGAGGTGTGCACCCGTCCCTGTGATTCGGTCACCGGAACGCGCTGGACCCGATGTGGCCCCGCTTCGTGCTTGAGGCGCGTCCAAACGCCGTCCCCCGCGACACGGAAGGTGATCGTCGAGAAACCGCCCAACGCCGACTCTTCGGCGCCGAGCACCTCGAGCGTCCAACCTCGCTCGGCCGCGAACACCTTGTACATGGCGAACAGGTCACCGGCGAACAGGTTCGCCTCCTCACCGCCCTCCGCGCCGCGGATCTCCACGATCACGTCGCGGTGATCATTCGGATCGGGCGGCAGGAGCAGGACCCGCAACTCGGCGGTCAGGCGTGCGACGTCGGCTTCGGCCTCGTCCGCCTCGGCGACCATCGCCAGCCGGTCGTCGCCGTCGGTCTCGGCGGCCATCTCCTTGGCCGCGGCGAGATCCCCGACGCGCTCGCGCAGAGCGCGACCGCACGCGACGATCCGTTCGAGTTCCTTGTGTCGGCGCGCGAGATCCGCATAGCGGGACCGGTCGTCGAACACGCCCGGGTCGGCGAGGCGTGCCTCGACTTCACCGAGTTCGTGTTCGTAGCTCGCGACCCGGTCGACCAGTTCGGTCATCGCGGCACGACCGTCGACGCGCGGTGCGAACCGGTTCGCCGGCCCGCCGCAGCGTGATCAGGCGTCGGCGTCCGCCGAGGCGTCCGGTGCCCCGGCGCGCTTGCGCTTCCCGTAACGGCGCTCGAAACGGTCGATGCGACCACCGGTGTCGACCAGCTTCTGCTTGCCCGTGTAGAAGGGGTGGCATTCGTTGCACAGTTCGACCGACACGGCCGGCACCGTCGAATGGGTCGTGAACGTGTTCCCACACGAACACGAGACGCTGGTCTCCATGTACTCGGGGTGAATTCCGGCCTTCATCGCCACTCCTTGGGAAAACTCCGCTGCGAGGTGACCGCAACGGGACAGACAACTGTACCGGCCGACGCCGACGTCACGAAAGGCGACCGTCGAATCGACGGTCGCGAGCCGGTCACGACTTCGCGACCTCGGCCAGGAAGTCCTCGTTCGACTTGAAGGCCTGGAGGCGTTCGATCAGCAGCCGCATCGCCCCACCCGGACCGTTCCCGTCGTCGGGAACCGCGGCGAGCACCCGCCGCAACTTGGCGATCCGCACCTGTTCGGGCTTGGTGAACAACAGTTCCTCGTGACGGGTTCCCGATCCGGCGACATCGATCGCGGGGAACGTACGGGACTCGGCGAGGCGCCGGTCGAGGCGTAACTCGGCGTTGCCCGTCCCCTTGAACTCCTCGAAGATGTGGTCGTCCATGCGGGAGTTCGTGTCGACGAGCGCGGTCGCGAGGATCGTGAGCGACCCGCCTTCGGCGAGCTTGCGCGCCGCACCGAAGAATCGCTTCGCGGGCCAGATCGCTGCAGCATCGATCCCACCGCTCATCAGACGGCCGGATTCCTTCACGGTGAGGTTGTACGCACGGGTCAACCGCGTGATCCCGTCGACCAGCAACACCACGTCGCCACCGGATTCCGCGATGCGCTTGGCACGTTCGATCGCGAGTTCGGCGACCGTGGTGTGTTCCTCGGCCGGACGATCGAAGGTCGATGCGACGACCTCGCCCGCACCGATCCACCGCTGGAAGTCGGTGACCTCTTCGGGACGTTCGTCGACGAGCAGCACCATGAGGTGCGCCTCGGGATGGTTCTGCTCGATCGCGCGGGCGATCGTCTTGAGGATCGTGGTCTTGCCCGACTTGGGGGGCGCGACGATCAGCCCACGCTGGCCCTTGCCGATCGGTGCGACCAGGTCGATGATCCGCGCGGTCATGTCGACGATCGTGTCGCGGTGCTCCAGACGGAGCGGTTCGGTCGGGTACTCGGGCGTCAGGTTCGCGAAACGCGGCCGTTCACGGGCCAGGTGCGGCTCGGCGCCGTTGACCTCGTCGATCCGCAGCAGCGCCGGGTTCTTCTCGGAACGGGTCGGCGGGCGGGAAAGCCCTTTGATCCGGTCTCCACGGCGCAACCCGAACTGGCGCACCTGCTTCACCGACACGTACGAGTCGTCGCGGTGGCCCAGGTAGCCGCGCAGACGGAGGAAGCCGTACCCGTCGTCGCGCAGATCGAGGATGCCTTCCACGTCGATGGGCTCGGGTTCTGGCTGCCCTTCGGCGGGGACGTTCCCGCCACGGCCCCGACGGCGCCGACGACGGCCGTTCTGATCGTTCTGCGCGTCGTTCGACGTGCCGGCTTCGGCGCCGGTTTCGCCGTCGTCGCCCTCGGCATCGGGCGCCGCGTCGGTGGCAGGCCGCGGGGCACGGTCGTTGCCGTTGCCGTTGCCTTCCGTGGTCGTGGTAGCGGTTCGTTCGGCGTTGTCGCCGCCGCTCGGCGCGCGCGTCGGCTCGCCCGGCTTCGGGGCGGCCGCTGCCGGTGCCCCGGCGGCGTCGCCACCCGGCACAGCGGCGACGGCAGCGACAGGCTCGGTTGCATCGTCGACCGACATCGCATCGGCCGGCGTCGCATCGGCCGCCGTCGTGACCCCAGCCAGTTCGAGGATGAGGTCGACGACCTCGGCCTTGCGAGCACGCGACGGCGGCTTGCGCCCCAGCGCGGCGGCGATCTCGACGAGTTGTTCGCGGTCTTTACGTTCGAGTTGCGAACGGTCGAAGTCTGACGAGCTGTCGCTCATGGTGATGATTCCTCGTTCTCTCCGTCTCGGTCCGGTCACGCCCCTGCCGACACGAACATGGTCGGACCCGAGGTACCGGCGACGCGTCACGGATGTACGCGCCGAAGCACATCAACTGACAATCACCTCGGGGTCTCCCACCGGCACAACGCCGCCGAGACGCTCCCTTGGCGCTCCTCTCACCGTAGCACCACGTCGGCCCGATGCGACCTTTCGGCGGTGATCTCCTGCGGTTCAGCGCACCGCGGTGAGGCGACCCATCAACTCGTGGCCGGCGACGATCGGACGTTCGGCCACACCACGCTCGCTGTAGTCACCACCGGGCGCCTCACGTT
>JAFDWI010000097.1 GCA_018268545.1 Actinomycetota bacterium | reverse complement strand
CGAACATCATTGAGCGGCCGATGAATTCGAGTTCGTCGGTGGCCGTAGCCTCCGGGCTGTCACCGGGCATGTCGCGTCGATACGAGTCGACCGGAATACGTCAAGGGTGGATCAACTCGATGTGGAGACCGGCGGCGGCCGCGAGCGTGCCGAGGTCATCGTCATCGACGGTGATCACCTCGTCACCGTCGTTTGCAAGAAGGACGACAGCCGCATCGACCACGTCGGTGAGACCGCAATCACCCAGCAATCGTCCCGCGGCCTTTCCCAGGGCCGCATCGACCGGGCGCACGTCGATACCGGCCAACGCCTGGGCGAGTCGGGACTGGCGCGGTCCGCCTCGCCAGACCTGGCCGAGCACGCCGCCGTGGGTCACCGGAAGATCGTGGGTGTCCAGAGCCGCCTTCAATCGGATCCACATGGCCCGTTCGTTGCGTTCCAGTGCAATCAGTGCGCCCGCATCGAGCACGAGCGTCATGCGGATCTCGCCGCCTTCGATGCGGGGCGCGCCCGGCCGCGGATGATTGTCGCCGCTTCTCGGTCCGAGCGCTTCTGCTCAGCAGTTTCTTCTGGTGTGATCGCGCCGAACTCACGTTCGTAGTCGCTCACCGCGGCTCGGAGCAGCTCCAGCTTTTGGTCCCGCTGCCGCTTTTCGTCCAACGCCTCCCCGACCCAGCTGCTGATCGACGCCGCCGCGCCCACTGCCACGGCGTGTCGGCCGGCGGCAATGAGTTCCGGGTCGACGGTGACGGTCAGACGCTGCTTTCTCGAGCTCATACGTTCATGGTAACGCTCATATGATGATGTGCGTACCATCGGCGTTGCTCGGCGCGCGGCTTCTGATCAACCCCGGCGTTGTGGTCCGGTTTGGTACCCCATGCCGTGTACGGCGCAGACAGTGGGCGGTCGCGTCGTTAGGATGGTCTCCAGCAATTGGCGCCTTCGAGCGTGGAAAGGGGCGGACAATGACAGTTGCGGGCAAACAACAAGGTCAGACGTGTCCCAAGTGCTTCGCGTCCGGTCTTCATCCCAAGGCCACGAAGTGTCGCCACTGCGGATCATCCCTCGAACGGCCGCTGCCGATCATGGCGCGATTTATGATCCTCGGGGTGACCTTGATCGGAGCGGTGCTGGCGATGGGGTTGATCTACGCGTTCGCCCACGGCATGCAAAGTCAGATCGTCTGCAACGCGTCTCGGGCCGCGTCCAAGGCGTGCTGAACGAATTTCGACGCCCGCGCATTCGCGGCCTGGCCTGAGCAAATACCTTGCATCCGAAGGAGAGCGCGTCCGCGGTCGGCCTCCGGGCGTCGGGTGGCGCACATCGGAGGCCGCAGAGGTGTTGACTGGGCGAGTGAACGAACGTGAGATGTCGCGCAGGTTGTTCCTTGCCGGTGCGGGGGCCGTCGGTGGCGCGGCGGTCCTGGGGGCGTGCTCGTCGGGGAGCTCCCGTGCGAGTCGACCCACCACGTCGACGACGACGCCCAAGCGCGAACTTTTGCGACCCGGCGACCGTCCATATCCGCAACGCCCCGAGGGCGAGGACATGTTGCCCGCCATCGGCCACATCGTGGTCCTGATGCAGGAGAACCATTCCTTCGACAACTACCTGGGCACGTTGGGCCGGGGTGACGGCCTGACGATGCGTGGCGGCAAGCCCACGAACTCCAACGCGTACGGCACCAAACGTCTGCGGTCGTTCCCGATGCCGAGCGCGTGCCAACTCGACAAGCTTCCCGGCCAGGACTGGGATCGGAGCCACACGTCATGGGCCGGTGGCACCAACGACGGGTTCGTCGAGGCGTCCGGTCCGGTCGCCATGGGTTACTGGACCGAATCGACGTTGCCGTACTACCACCAGCTGGCGAAGACGTTCCCGCTGTGTGACCGGTGGTTCTCGTCGGTGATGGCGCAGACCTATCCCAACCGGAGGTTCCTGATCGCCGGCACGGCGTTGGGGCTCGTCTCCGACCCGTTCCCCTCCGAAAAGGACCTCCAGCCTCCGAACGGCACGATCTTCGACCGGCTCGACGCCCACAAGATCGACTGGGCTGACTACTACTCGTCGCTGCCGACCGCTGCGTTGTTCATCAAGGACCTCGTGAAGTTCAGCGCCCACCTCCACAAGATCGACCGGTTCTTCGCCGATGCCGCGGCCGGCACCCTCCCCGGTTTCTGTCTCGTCGAACCCGACTACGACCGCCAGTCCGAGGAGAACCCCCAGGACATCCGGGTCGGCGAAGCCTTCGTGGCGTCGGTTCTCGACGCGTTGATGAAAGGACCGGGTTGGGACAAGACCGTCGTGATCTGGTGTTACGACGAACACGGCGGCTACTACGACCATGTGCCGCCACCCGCAGCGATCCCCCCCGACGGCATCAAACCCGACATCACCTCGGCCAACCTGCCCGGCGGATACGACCGGTACGGCTTCCGGGTTCCCGCCGCGGTCATCTCACCGTTCGCGAAACCGAATCACGTGTCCCACACCGTGTACGACCACACCTCGGTCCTGAAACTCGTCGAGGAGAAGTGGAACCTGGGGGCGCTCACGTACCGGGACGCGAACGCCAACAGCCCACTCGATTGCCTCGACCTGCACGGTCGGCCCGCGTTTCTCGAGCCGCCCCGGTTGTCCCGACCCGAGCAGCCGGCGCAACCGGCATGTACCGAGGGCGACCCGGGCGGTGCGATTCCGCCACCCGATGCCGTGTTCGCAGGTTGACGGTTTCGCTGCGTTCTCCACGTCCGGAGCGGTTGGAGCACCCCGTGTCGTGCGCCTGTTCCAGGTGTGACGCCGGCCTCGACCCGTTGCACCGGTCATCCACGAGCGAGTGACGACAGCGCACCGAAGCACGGAAAATCTTGAACTGGGGACGAAAGACCCGGGACGACCGGCGGGTCGCCGACCTATCGTCCTCATCGACATGGTATGTTTTTGACGCGGAAACTTGACCACCCGATGAGGAGGGGCACAGCTATGGCGGAATTTCATGTGATCGACGACCTCAAGGTCGAACGTGTTGGTGAGACCTTGTTGGTGTTGCCACCTCGGGCGAATGAGGTGTTGCAGCTCCAAGGGCTGGACGCCGAAGCGTTCGAGCTTGCGGAGCGCGGTGTCGATGTCGTGCCGGGTCATCTGGCCGCGGCGATGGCGGGCCTGGTCGAGTTGGGTCTGGTCCAGACCGATGCCTGGAGTCGACGCCGCGTCTTGCAGCTCGGTGGTGCCGCTGCGGCCGCTGCCGTCACGGTGGTCGCGCTTCCGAGTGTCGCGGCGGCCGCGTCGGGGACGGGCACGACGACCCCACCGGCACCGCGGCCGGCGATCTACCTGATCGGCGGTGGTGGCGGCGGTGGGCGCGGAAGTGACGTCTCGGGCGGTGGTGGCGGCGGTGGTGGCGCCCAGACCGGACCGGTTTCGTTCACTTTCTCGAACGGAGCCTACGTGGTGACCGTCGGTGCCGGTGGAACAGGCGCTACGCCCGCGGGCAACGGTGGTCCTGGTTCT
>JAFDWI010000096.1 GCA_018268545.1 Actinomycetota bacterium | reverse complement strand
GTTGTGCAACGGGCCGACGCCCTTGCCTTCGTCGACGGCGATCTTCGCGTTGCGCGAGGCGACGTCACGGGGGACCAGGTTGCCAAAACTCGGGTACTTGCGTTCCAGGTAGTAGTCGCGTTCGGATTCGGGGATGTCCGCGGGGTGGCGGTCGTCGCCGGCTTTCACGGGCGCCCAGATGCGGCCGTCGTTACGCAACGATTCGGACATCAGCGTGAGCTTCGACTGGAACTCGTCCGATGACGGGATGCAGGTCGGGTGGATCTGCGTGTAGCACGGGTTCGCGAAGAGTGCGCCACGGCGGTGGGCTCGCCACGCAGCGGACACGTTGCAGGCCATCGCGTTGGTCGACAGGAAATACGCGTTGCCGTAGCCGCCGGTGGCGAGCACGACGGCGTGGGCGCCGTGGCTCGTGATCGCGCCGGTGAGCAGATCGCGCACCACGATGCCCGCGGCCCGGCCGTTGATCACGACCTGGTCGACGTACTCGCACCGGTTGTAGAGCTCGACGTTGCCTTTGCCGATCTGCTCGGCGAGCGCCTGGTAGGCGCCGAGCAGCAGCTGCTGCCCGGTCTGCCCACGTGCGTAGAAGGTGCGCGAAACCTGCGCGCCACCGAATGACCGGTTGTCGAGCAGGCCGCCGTATTCACGGGCGAAGGGGACTCCTTGCGCGGTGGCCTGGTCGATGATGTTCACCGACAACTGGGCGAGCCGGTACGAGTTCGCTTCGCGCGAGCGGAAGTCACCGCCCTTGACCGTGTCGTAGAACAGGCGCCACACGCTGTCGCCGTCACCGTGGTAGTTCTTGGCGGCGTTGATGCCACCCTGCGCGGCGATCGAGTGCGCGCGGCGTGGGGTGTCGTGGTAGGTGAACACCTTGACGTGGTAGCCGAGCTGGGCGAGGGTCGCCGCGGCCGACGATCCGGCCAGGCCCGTGCCGACCACGATGATCGTGTACTTGCGCTTGTTCGCCGGGTTGACCAACTTCATGTCGAACTTGTGCCGGTCCCAGGCCTCTTCGATCGGATAGTCGGGAACCTTCGGGTCGAGTGTGATGTCGCTCATTGGTCGGATGCTCCTCTAGGCGACGTGGACGACGCGGGTCAGCACCGCGATCGGGAAGGAGATGTTGGCGCCGCACACCACCACCGCGAAGCCGATGGCGAGACCTCGCCGCCACCGGTTGAAGCGTGGGTTGTTCCAGCCCAGAGACTGGAACAGGCTCCAGACGCCGTGGTACAGGTGGAACGCCAAGGCGACGTTGGCGACGATGTAGAACAGCGCGACGGGCCAGCGGTCGAGGCTGTACGCGACATTGGCGTAGACGTGACCGCGCACGAAATGCGACGTGGTTCCCGTCCACGACAGGTCGAACAGGTGCCAGACGATGAACAGCAGCACGATCACGCCGCTCCAGCGCATCGTGCGACTCGCGTAGTCGGCTGCGATGTAGTCGCGTTTGGTCGCGTAGCGCACCGGGCGCGCTTCACGGTTCTGTTTGGTGAGCGTGACCGCAGCGTGGATGTGCAGTGCGACGGCGACGATCACACCGACCCGCATGATCCACAGGGTGACGGTCCGGGGCAGGAACGGAACCAGCAGGTTCCGGAGCCATTCGGCGTAGGCGTCGTAGTGCTCGGGGCCCAGGTACATCTTCAGGTTGCCGAGCATGTGGAAGAAGATGAACCCGAGGCCGATCAGCCCGGTGACGGCCATCACGTACTTCTTGCCGAGTGATGTGCGGTAGAACTCGACGAAGAACGGTGCTTTGCGGCGCTCGGGATGGACCGCGGTGGCGGTCACCGGCGGGCGGCTCCGCGCGTTCGAGGTAGACGTGGTCGGTGGCATCGGATGACCCGGACCCTCCAAGGTGCGGACAACGGTTCCGGCCGGGCGCATCGCCGATGGGGCGGTCCGCGGCCATCGGCGACGCTAGCGCCGCGTTCGGCTCCGGGGTCAAATATCAGTCGTGGTCGTGGTCGGTGTGCACGGGTGCGCCGTAGTGGAATTGGTGCTCGCCGGTCGATGTCGACAGGCGAAGCTCCGCGGTGACCCGGTCGACGCCGGCGGGGATCTCGGCACGGATGCGACCGACCAGCTCGACCGAGTCGGCGGCCGTATCGCCTTCGAACGCCCAGGTCGCACCTCCGTGGACGCGGTCACCGTCGGTCCACCGGAGCCTCACGTCGATCCGGGCCGCGGTGAGTGGTGCTCGCGTGTCGTTGACGATGTGGACGTCACAGTCGAGTTCGTCGCCCGGGTGTGCGCACTCCGGCCAGCGGTCGAGTGTGACGAGGATCGGCGTGCAGGCGAGCTGCAACGCGTCGAATGCCGGCTTGGGGGCCCCGTCGTACGCGATGAGTGACGTGCTCACCGCCGGTCGGATGTCGTCGAGATGGGCGATGACGAATCCACCGGTCGGCCGGTACTTCAATCGACGGAGCACCTCGATCTGGGTTCGGATGAGCATCGCCTGGTGGTTCAGCGTCGCTCGATGCCATTGCTCGGCGGACAAGAACGCGTCCGGAGGCACCCGCGCGGCGAGCAGGCCGATGTCGGTCGTACCCGTGTCACCCTCGACGAGGTCCGTCGGATCTGTCGGAGGCCATCGGGATGGAGGCTGCAGCTCTGGGGCTCTGAGCATCGTGGGGTTCGGCGTGATCTGCACGAATCGCACTGACCGCGGCATCGCCCTTGCGAGGCGTTCGAGGTCGTCGACGGTGCCGGTCGACCAGCCGAATCCGAGGTGGGTGTCGGACCCGGCGAGCTTCGGGGGTCGTGGCCAGGTGCCTGACGAAGCGATCGTGGGCCGTGAGGGATCCGCGGTACTCAATGCCCGCTTGACCGACGGATCGAGAACGGATCGGTTCCAGTTGGGGAGTTCGTGGGCGGCGAGGCGGCGCGTGAACCGTCGTGCCGGGGCCGTTGTGCCGGGATGGTCCGGTTCGTCGTGGCCGCACCACAGGATGATCGACGGATGCGCCCCCAGGCGGTCGACGGCAGCTCGTGCGGTTCGGATCGCGGTGGACCGGACGCTTCGGTGCTGCCCCCGGTAGAGGGGAAGGTCCTGCCAGAGGAGCATCCCGTGTTCATCCGCTGCGTCGTAGAGCTCGTCGCGGCTGATGTGGGAATGGACGCGTACGAGGTTGCACCCGGCGTCGTGCGCGCGTGCGATCTGTCGGGTGAACGACTCGGGCGGAGCGGTGCCGAGGTCGTGTGCCGCGGGTCCGACGAGCACACCTTTCGCGAACAGTCGTTCGCCGTTCACGCGGAGGATCCAGTCGCAGACCTCGACGCTCCGCAGGCCGCAGCGTCGTGTGAACGAGTCGCTCGGCGTCGCATCGGTGTCGGTCGCGTCGACGGTCGAGACGGTGACGGTGACGTCCACGAGCGGTTGGTCACCGAGTTCACGCGGCCACCACAGCGGCGGGTCGGGGATGTCGATGGCCCAGGTGATCGCGTTGGGTCCGACCGCCAGGCGTCGGGTTCGTTCGTCGTCGATCCCGGCGATCGTGGTGCGAAGTGTCGCGTCGAGTGGTGCGTCGCTGTCGAAGACGCACGAGATCGTGACCGTCGCTCGTTCGGTGGTCGCAGCGGTGCACAGCACCCGGTGTGTGGTGATCGCGACCGGGCCGGTTCGACGGATGCGCGCGGGTCGCCAGATGCCCCCGGGGTTCCAACCCG
>JAFDWI010000095.1 GCA_018268545.1 Actinomycetota bacterium | reverse complement strand
GGCACCACTCGCGGCGGTCCATGAGCTGGACGTATTCGGCCTCGTCCATGCGAGCGGACATCGCCTCGATCGTCTCGGCGAGTTCGGCCTGCACGGCCGGCACGTCCACCTGGTCGGGCGACGTGAGCACCGTGTCGACGAGGATCGTCACCACGTTGGACTTCACCGAGAGGAACGCTCCTCGCACGGTGTACTCGACGCGGTCGCGACCGGGAAGACCCATCCGCAACGTGCCGCTGGTGAGCGCCGCGACCAACGATGCGTGGCGGGGCCACACCCCGAAGGAGCCGTCGGCCCCAGGAGCTACGACCCAATGGGCCTGGCCTTCGTAGATCGCCCGTTCGGGGCTCACCACGTGGACCTCGAGCTCGACCTGGCCCATCGCGAGATCGTCGGCGACGCTGCCGCGATACACCCCGTCGTCCGGGTGCTCGGGAAGCATCTCGGACACCGTCGACATCAGCCCTCGGCCTCGGATGCGGAAGCTCGGGCGGCTTCGACGACGTCGTCGATGTCACCCTTCATGTAGAAGGCGTTCTCCGGCAGGTGGTCGTACTCACCCGACAACAGCGCCTTGAACGAGCGGATCGTGTCGGCGAGCTTGACGTACTTACCGGGCACACCGGTGAAGATCTCGGCCACGTGGAACGGCTGGGACAGGAAACGCTCGATCTTCCGGGCCCGCTGCACGAGCACCTTGTCCTCTTCGGAGAGTTCGTCCATACCGAGGATGGCGATGATCTCCTGGAGGTCCTTGGCCCGCTGCAACACCTGCTGCACCTGGGTGGCGACGTCGTAGTGCTCCTGACCGACGTACTGGGGTGCGAGCACCCGTGACGTGGAGTCCAGTGGGTCCACCGCCGGGTAGATGCCGCGCTCGGAGATCGCACGGGAGAGCACCGTCTTGGCATCCAGGTGGGTGAACGCCGCAGCCGGCGCCGGGTCGGTCAGGTCGTCGGCGGGCACGTAGATCGCCTGCACCGAGGTGACCGAACCGTGGTCCGTCGAGGTGATGCGCTCCTGGAGCTCACCCATCTCGGTCGCCAGCGTCGGCTGGTAGCCCACCGCGGACGGCATCCGCCCGAGCAGGGCCGACACCTCCGAACCGGCCTGCGAAAACCGGAATATGTTGTCGACGAACAGCAGCACGTCACGGCCACCTTCGTCGCGCAGATACTCGGCCATCGTCAGGCCCGACAGAGCAACACGCAGACGGGCGCCCGGCGGCTCGTTCATCTGGCCATAACACAGGATGGCCTTGTCGATGACACCGGATTCCTGCATCTCCAGCCAGAGGTCGTTGCCCTCACGGGTGCGCTCCCCCACGCCGCAGAACACCGAGTAGCCACCGTGCTGCTGGGCGACGTTGTTGATCAGTTCCTGGATGATCACGGTCTTGCCCACACCGGCACCACCGAACAGGCCGGTCTTGCCACCCTTGGCGTACGGGGCGAGCAGGTCGATGACCTTGATGCCGGTCTCGAACAGTTCGGTCCGGGTGGTGAGGCTCTGGAACTTCGGTGCCGGAGCGTGGATCGGGCGGTACTGCTTGGCGTCGACGGGTCCGCGCTTGTCGACCGGTTCGCCGAACAGGTTGAACACGCGGCCCAGGCACTCCTCACCGACGGGCACCGAGATCGGCGCACCGGTGTTGACCACCTCGGTGCCACGCACGACACCGTCGGTGGAGGACATCGACACGGCTCGGACCTGGTTGCGGCCGATCTGCTGTGCGACCTCGGCCACCAGGGAGATCGCGTCGTCGCCCTCACCGGAGGTGAGTGTCAGCGCCGTGTGGATCTCGGGCAGATCTTCCTGGCGTTCGAACTCGACGTCGAGCACCGGGCCGATCACCTGGGTCACGCGACCGACCGGCTTGGTCGGCGACGCAGCGTTCTGGGTCATCGTGTCGGTCATCGTTGTTGTTCCTTCATTTCGAGTTCTGAGGTGTTTCGGGGTGAGAATCGGGGTCGCACGTCAGCCCTTGAGCGCCTCGGCGCCACCGATGATCTCCGACAGTTCCTTGGTGATCATCGCCTGGCGGGCCTTGTTGTACTGCAGGTTCAGCTCATCGGCGATCTCGGCGGCGTTGTCGGTCGCCTGCTTCATCGCCATACGGCGCGCGATCTGCTCGGAAGCGATCGCCTCGGCCAACACCGAGAACATGATCTGACGTTCGTAGCGCAGGAGGAGTCGCGCGAGCACCGCGGACGAGGACGGTTCGAAGATCGTCGCACCCCGCTGGGTCTTCGCGGCGGCTTCCGGCGCGATCGGATACAGCGACAGTGCCGTCGGGGGTTGACGGGTCGATCCTTCCCAACGCGGGTAGATGATGACGACCTCATCGACTTCACGCCGCAGGAACGGACTACGCAGACGATCCAGGAAGAACTCGGCCTCGTCGAGCGTGGGCACGTCGAGCAGTTCATCGGAGAAGCGCGCGTCGACGTCGTAGCCGGCGAAGTGCAATGCGCTCGCGCCCTTCTTCCCCGCGACGTACGTGGTCACCGTGTGACCGTCGGCTCGGCGAGCGTCGATCGTGTCGCGTGCCAGCCGGACCAGGTTCGTGTTGAAGCCTCCGCACAACCCACGGTTCGACGAGACGAGGAACACCAGGGTCCGCTTTCCGTCCCGCTGTTCGAACTGGGGCCATGAGGACACGTCCATGCCGCTCCCGGCCATGTCGCCCATCAGGCGACGCAGGTTGTCGAGGTAGGGCCCCGACGACGACACACGTTCCTGGGCGGCCTTGAGCTTGGCCGTGGCGACCATCTCCATGGTGCGCGTGATCTTGCGCGTCGATTCGACGCTCTTGATCCGTTTGCGGATGACCTTGGGCTGATCGGCCATGGTTGATTCGCGACCCGATCAGGCCGCTGCCTCCGATGATTTCCAGAGGTTCTTCTTGAAGTTCGCGATCTCGGTCTCGAGTGCCGAGGCGATGTCGTCGTCCCAGGCGCCGGTCTGCGCGATCTTCGCCAGCGACGCACTCTGGGAGCTGTGCAGTGCCTGGAGCAACTCGGATTCGAAGCGCAGGATGTCGTCGATCGCGACGTCGTCCATGAAACCCTTGCCGATCGCGAAGATCGCCGCGACCTGATCGGCCGTGGTCTTGGTCTGCCCGGTCCCCTGCTTGAGCAGTTCCACCGTGCGCTCACCACGGGCGAGCTGTGCCTTGGCCGAAGCGTCGAGGTCGGACGCGAACTGGGCGAACGCTTCGAGCTCGCGGTACTGGGCGAGGTCGAGCCGCAACGTTCCGGCCACCTTCTTCATGGCCTTGGTCTGCGCGTTCCCACCCACACGGGACACCGAGATACCCACGTTCACCGCGGGGCGCACACCGGCATAGAACAGGTCCGGCTCCAGATAGATCTGGCCGTCGGTGATCGAGATCACGTTCGTCGGGATGTACGCGGAGACGTCACCGGCCTGGGTCTCGATGATCGGCAACGCCGTGAGCGATCCGCCACCGAGGTCGTCGTGCAGCTTGGCCGAGCGCTCGAGCAGACGGGAGTGCAGGTAGAAGACGTCGCCGGGGTAGGCCTCACGACCCGGCGGGCGACGCAGCAGCAGCGACAGCTCACGGTAGGCGGCAGCCTGCTTGGACAGGTCGTCGTACACGCACAGCGTCGCCTTGTTCTGCTCGTACATGAAGTACTCGGCCATCGCGCAGCCGGCGTACGGGGCGATGTACTGCATCGGTGCGGGGTCGTCCGCGGTGGCGGCGACCACGATCGTGTAGTCCATGGCGCCGTGCTGGGTCAGCAACTCGACCACACCGGCGACCGTCGAGGCCTTCTGACCGATGGCGACGTACACGCAGATGACGCCGGTGCCCTTCTGGTTGATGATCGCGTCGAGGGCGATCGACGACTTGCCCGTCTCACGGTCGCCGATGATCAACTCACGCTGACCCCGACCGATCGGGATCATCGCGTCGATCGCCTTGATCCCGGTCGACATCGGTTCGGTCACCGGCTGGCGGTCGGAGATGCCCGGCGAGTGTCCTTCGACCGGCATCAACTTCGCGGTCTCGATCGGACCCTTGCCGTCGATCGGCTGGGACAGCGGGTTCACGACCCGACCGATGAGCCCGTCTCCGGCAGGAACCGAGAGCACACGACCGGTGCGCTTGACGGTCTGACCCTCACGGATGTCGACGTATTCGCCGAGGATCACGATCCCGACCGAGTCCTCTTCGAGGTTCAATGCGAGGCCCAGCGAGCCGTTCTCGAACTCGACCATCTCCGAAGCCATGACCTTGTCGAGGCCGTACACGCGGGCGATGCCGTCACCGACCTCGAGCACCGTGCCGACCTCGTCGACCTGGAGGTCCACGTCGAAGTTCTCGATCTGGCTGCGGATGAGGGATGAGATCTCGTCTGTCCTGATTTCCATGTTCGTTTCCTTGTAGCCGTTGGCTATGCCAGTGACGTGGCGAGTGAGCGCCGCAGATCGGCCAGCGCTCGGCGGGTGGTGCCGTCCACGACCAGGTCGCCCAGGCTGACCCGGACACCACCGATCATCTGTGGATCGACCCGTTGGTCGAGAACGACCTCTCGTCGGGTTGCGGTCTCGAGAACACGCCGAAGCTCGGCGAGCAAGTCGTCGTCGAGGGCCTTGGCCGTGACCACGTTCGCGTGGACCCGCCCGAGACCTTCGTTGACCAGCTCGGAGAACTCGAACGCGATGTCGGCGACGAGCTTCTCTCGGCGACGGTCGACCAGCACGTGGAGCAACCCGAGGATCTCTCGGGACACCTTGGTCTCGAACGCCGTCCGGATGATCTGCCACTTCTCGCCTCGCGGCAGTTGCGGCATCTCGATGAACGTCCGCAGGTCGTGATCGAGCCCGGCGATGACGTCGCGCACCGCTTGCAGCTCGCTGTCGAGCTCGGTGAGCGAACCTTTCTCGGTTCCGATGTCGTACAACGCCTGGGCGTAGATACGAGCGACGACGTTTGCAGCGCTCACAGTCGGCCGGCCACCTCGTTGACGACGTCGCGAGCCGACAGCTCGTCGATGAGTTCACGGACCATCCGACGATGGTCGTCGTCACCGAGTTCGCGGCCCAGCAACTCCGTCGACGCTTCGAGGGTGAGGTCGACCGTCGTCGCCTTGAGTTCGTCG
>JAFDWI010000094.1 GCA_018268545.1 Actinomycetota bacterium | reverse complement strand
TCCCCGACAGATCCGCGAGCGCGACACCCTGTTCTTCACCGGCGACGATGAAACAGGCCAGGATCGGCAGCACGGCGCCGTTCATCGTCATCGACACCGACATCTGTTCCAGCGGGATCCCGTCGAACAGGATCTTCATGTCTTCGACCGAATCGATCGCGACGCCGGCCTTGCCCACGTCGCCGACGACGCGGGGATGGTCCGAGTCGTACCCACGGTGGGTCGCCAGGTCGAATGCGACCGACAGACCCTTCTGCCCGGCAGCGAGGTTCCGCCGGTAGAAGGCGTTCGATTCCTCGGCTGTCGAGAAGCCCGCGTACTGGCGGATCGTCCACGGGCGGTTCGCGTACATCGTGGCGCGTGGCCCGCGCGTGTAGGGCGCAAGACCCGGAAGCGAGTCGCACTCGAGGCCGTCGAGATCGGCTGCGGTGTACAGCGCCTTGACGTCGATGCCTTCGGGGAGGCGGCGGGTCAAGGTGTCGGGGTCGGCGCCGCGCAGGTCCTTGGAGGCAGCGACACGCCAGGCATCGAGTTCGTCGTGTTCCACGCCGGGTGATGCTACGGCTCGGGCAGGCCACCGGTCACACCGATCGGGCAGCTCGACGCGTGACGGCCCACCACTATTGTCGCATGCGTGGCAAAGCGCATCGTGATCATCGGTGGTGGGCCCGCCGGAAACCAGGCGGCGACGACCGCGGCTCGACTGGGCGCCGAGGTGACGGTCGTGGAACGCGACGTGATGGGCGGCGCGGCACATCTGTGGGACTGCATTCCGTCCAAGGCGATGATCGCCACAGGCGGCGCTCTCGCCGAGATGGGGCGGGCGACCGGTATGGGGATGCGGTCGGTGTCCCCGGAACTCGACCGCGCGGCGTTGGCTGCCCGGATCGCCGGCATCCAGGACCGCCTGTCCTCGTCGGTGACGGGACTGCTGGAGAGCCAGGGTGTGACGCTGATCTCGGGCACCGCGAAGCTCGTCGGGCCCCACGAGGTGGAGGTCACCCATGTCGGTGGTGGCTCGGACCTGTTGTCGGCCGACGTGATCGTGCTGGCGACCGGGAGCCGACCGCGCATCCCCGATTGGGCGCCGGTGGACGGAAAGCGGGTGCTCACGACACGCGACGCCTACCCGCCGCCCGAACAGCCCGAGCACCTGATCGTGATCGGGTCCGGGGTGACCGGCGTGGAGTTCGTCCACATGTTCCGGTCGTTCGGGTCGACCGTCACGCTCATCGTGTCGCGCCAGCAGGTCCTTCCGCAGAAGGACCCCGAGGTCGCGGCAGCGTTGGAAGCGAACTTTCTCGAGCGCGGTGTCGGGTTGTTCAAGGGTGCGCGTGCCGAGTCGATCGAGGTCGGCGACGACGGAGTCGTCGTGGCCTGCAGCGACGGTCGACGGGCCGTCGGTTCGCACGTCGTGCTGGCGATCGGGTCGATCCCCAACTCCGACGGGTTGGGGCTCGAGGACGTCGGCGTCGCCGTCGACCACGGCTATGTCGTCGTCGACCACAACTGTCGCTCCAGTGTGCCCCACATCTACGCGGCGGGTGATCTCTCTGGTCGGCTTCCCCTGTCGTCGGTGGCGTCGATGCAGGGACGCAAGATCGCCGAGCACGCCATGGGTCTGCACACCGCGCCGCATCGGCATCTCGACTACGACAAGGCCGCGTCGGCGATCTTCACCGAACCCGAGATCGCCGATGTGGGTCTCGCCGAAGCGGACGCGTTCTCCGAAGGACGAAAGGTGCGCGTCACCAAGGTGCCGTTCTCGGCATCGGCCAAGGCGTTGATCAACGACGACGCGCGCGGGTTCGTCAAGATCGTGTCCGACCCGGCCACCGGGGTGGTGCTCGGAGGATCGATCGTGGGCAAGAACGCGGCCGAGTTGATCTCGGTCATTGCGCTGGCGGTCAACGCGGGGCTCCTGGTGACGGATCTCGAGGAGACCGTGCTCGTGCATCCCGCGCTGGCCGAGGCGATCGCCGAAGCCGCCGAATAGTCGAGCGTCGTAGGCTCGACATCCATGTCGCAAGCGCCGTTCCGGTTCACGCTCCAGGCATCGAAGTGCCGCACCGTCGCCGAGGTCGTCGAGGTCGCCCGCAAGGCCGAGGACCTCGGCTACCACGCGCTCACGATCGCCGATCACTTCGACACCCAGGTCGGTCCGATCACCGCCCTGGCTGCCGCATCACAGGTGACCGACACGTTGCGGCTCGGGACGTTGGTGCTCTCGAACGACTACCGGCACCCGGTCGTCGTCGCGAAGGAGATCGCGTCGCTCGATCAACTCTCCGGCGGGCGGATCATCCTGGGGCTCGGGGCGGGTTGGGCGGTCGACGACTACGACCACGCCGGGATCCCCATGGACCGGCCGGGTGTCCGGATCGACCGTCTGGCCGAAGCGCTCGATGTGTTCGACGCATTGTTCTCGCACGACGAGGTCCACCATGACGGGACGCACTACCACGTGCACGGTCTCGTCGGGGCCCCCGAGTGCGTGCAGCGGCCTCGCCCGACCCTGATGCTCGGCGGAGGTGGTCGCCGCATGCTCTCGTTGGCAGCCCGCCGTGCCGACATCGTCGCGGTGAACGTCAACCTCGCGGGCGGACACATCGACACCTCCGTCGGTCCCGACGCCACCGCGGCCCGCACCGACGACAAGGTCGCGTGGATCCGCCAAGCGGCGAGCGGCCGCGCGACACCACCGGTGTTGCAGGTGCGCCAGCACATCGCCGCGGTCACCGACGACGTGCGCAGCATCGCAGAGCTGATGGCCGGCGCCATGGGCATGACGCCGGAGGATGCGATGGAATCGCCCTTCGGTCTGGTCGGGTCGGTCGAAGCCATCGTCGAGATGCTGCATGAGCGTCGCGAACGCTGGGGTTTCAGCGACATCGGATTGTCGTCCGGTTCGATCGACGACCTTGCGCCGGTCGTGGACCGCCTCGCCGGGCAGTGACCGATGGCAGACAGATCCGACGCGGTTGTCGTGGGCTCCGGGCCGAACGGACTGGCTGCCGCGATCACGCTTGCCGAAGCCGGACGGTCGGTGACCGTCTACGAAGCGACGTCGGTCGCCGGTGGAGGAGCCCGTAGCGCCGAACTCACCGTCCCGGGTCTCCTGCACGACGTCTGCTCCGCGGTGCACCCGTTCGCGGTCGCGTCGCCGTTCCTTGCTGCGCTCCCGCTCGCGGACCACGGCCTCGTCTGGTGTCGTCCCGAGATCGATCTCGTGCACCCGCTCGACGGTGGCGACGCGGTCGAGATGTACCGCTCGCTCGAGCGGACCGTGGCGTCGCTGGGTGACGACGGCCCGGCGTGGCGCCGACGGTTCGGAGGTTTCGCGGCGCACCTCGATCAACTCGCGCCGGAGATTCTCGGCCCCCCGCTGCACGTCCCCCGTCACCCGGTCGCCTTCGCGCGTTTCGGGTTGTCCGCGTTGTCGTCTGCGACGCACGTCGCGCGGTCGCTGGGATCCCGGCGTTCCCAGGCGTTGTTCGCCGGGTCGGCCGCGCATGTGTTCCGACCGCTCGACACCGTCGCGAGTGCGTCGGTCGGTGTCGCGATGGTGGCGGTGGCACACCGTCACGGCTGGCCGGTCGCACGGGGGGGCTCCGGGGCCATCACCGACGCGATGGTGTCGTACCTGGAATCGATGGGTGGCGTGATCGTCACCGACCATCGCGTCACCTCGCTCACCGAGCTCGACGAGTTCGCCATCCGCATCTTCGACGTGACCCCGGGCGCCATGGTCGAGATCGCGGGGGACCGCCTCCCACCGCGGGTGCGCCGGGCGTATCGCCGCTTTCGGCACGGCCCGGGCGTGTTCAAGATCGACCTCGCGGTGCGCGACGGGATCCCCTGGACGGCCGAAGCGGCTCGTCGTGCCGGCACGTTGCACCTCGGCGGCACGATCGGGGAGATCGCGACCGCCGAGCAGGAGGTGGCCGACGGGCGGATGCCCGAGCGCCCCTTCGTGCTGGTCGCCCAGCAGTACCTCGCCGACCCGACACGTTCGGTGGGGAACCTTCACCCGGTGTGGGCGTACGCGCACGTGCCGCACGGCTTCGACGGTGACGCGACCGAGGCGATCCTCGGTCAGATCGAACGATTCGCCCCGGGTGTGCGCGATGGT
>JAFDWI010000093.1 GCA_018268545.1 Actinomycetota bacterium | reverse complement strand
CCCCCGGGTTCGGCTCGATGATCTTCTCCGCGGAGCACGACGCCCTCCGTACCTCGATCCGGAGGTTCGTGGATCGTGAGATCGTTCCGAACGTGCACGAGTGGGAGCGCACCACTTGGCCATCGGAGCTGGCGGCGAAGTTGGGGGCGGCCGGTTTCCTCGGTCTCTCGGTTCCACAGGAATACGGAGGTCAGGGCGGCGACTACTACACGAATCTCGTGTTCACCGAGGAGCTGGCACGAGGAGGGAGCGGAAGCGTCCTGCTGGGCTTGTCCGCACACACCGACATGGTCGTCCCGACCCTGGTGAAGTTCGGGACCGAGGAACAGAAGCAGCGTTGGTTGCCCCCGGCGGTCGCGGGCCAGATGATCTACAGCCTCGGGCTGACCGAACCCGACGCCGGATCCGACCTGGCAGGCATCCGTACCAAGGCCGTGCGTGATGGCGACGAATGGGTGATCAACGGTTCGAAGACGTTCATCACGAATGGCCACCGGGCCGACATGATCATGCTCCTCACCATCACCGACCCCGGCGCCGGCCACGACGGTTTCACCGTGTTCCTCGTGCCGATGGACACACCCGGGGTGACCAGGGAGCGACTTCTCGAGAAGATGGGCATGCACGGTTCGGACACCGCACTGCTCTCCTTCGCCGATGTCCGTGTGCCCGATTCGGCCCGACTCGGCGACGCGGGGAGGGGTTTCCGCCACATCATGTGGGAGCTCCAGGCCGAGCGGCTCATCGTCGCGTCGGGGTGCCTCGCGTATGCCCGTTACGCGTTCGACAAGACCGTCCAATTTGCGATGGAGCGCCGGACGTTCGGGAAGCGACTCGGTTCGCACCAGGCCATCCGCCACAAGTTCGCTGCGATGGCGACCAAGCTTCAGGCTGCGCAACAGCTCATCTACGCCACGGCATGGGACTACGCCAACGGTGGCTACCCGGTGCGAGAGATCTCGATGACGAAGCTGTATGCGACCCAGGTCAGTTGCGAGGTCGCGGATGAATGTGTGCAGATCCACGGCGGCGCCGGGTACATCGAGGAGTACGACGTGGCAAGGGTCCTGCGCGACGTCCGGGTGTTCCGAATCGGCGGTGGCGCCGATGAGATCATGCTCGACTACATCGGGAGATCACTCGGTTTCTGATCTCGGAGTTCCGGTGGCGGTCCGATCGTGTCAGGCGGCTTCTGGACACGAACTCGTCCGCGGGACGTGACGAAGGGCCGCTCGACGAGCAGGTAGGCAATGGTTCCGAACACCAACGTTCCGCCCAGGGAAAGCGAAACCTGCTGCCACATAGGTAGATAGCGTCGTTGCAGGACCACCCACATGTAGACCTGGATGTGGACGAGATAGAACGAATAGCTGACCCTCCCGGCCATGACCATCACTCGGGTCGACAGCCATCTCGAGATCACGAAACCCTGATCGAGACACGCGGCGATGATGACGAACGACGCGATGTTGAACACGAGGTATCCCCAACTGTTCAGTGCCCCGTTCTGAAACCTGACCAGCCAGAAGCAAGCGATGAAGGCCAGCCAGCATGGCCAGGCGAGGCACTTGATCAGTCGCATCGGAAGTCGGTCGTGGAACCAGAGGAATCCGAGGATTGCTCCGATCGCGAAGGCATCGAGTCGGCCTTCGAAGCGGAAGTACACCGCCAGCCAGTCGCCCCACGCCCGATACTCGAGCACCCGGATGACGGTGCTCGCCACCGCGATCGCCACGAGCACCCACACGATGCGATGGAGTTTCTTCACATAGCGGAGCAGGCCGGTCACGACGAAGGGCCACAGCAGGTAGAACGTGATCTCGACCGAAACGCTCCAGAGGATCACCATCTCGGCCCGACTGACCAAAGGCTGGCCGGTGACCGCGTACCGGTAGTCCATCGTGTTGGTGAGAATCCACAGATCGTCCCGCCATTCCAGGCCGATGCTCCGGTGGTAGTAGAGGATGATCAACCAGTGGACCGCGAGCACAAGGAGCATCGGCGGATACACACGCCGTCCCCGGG
Organism: Actinomycetota bacterium; assembly: GCA_018268545.1. Classification (GTDB taxonomy): domain Bacteria; phylum Actinomycetota; class Acidimicrobiia; order Acidimicrobiales; family Iamiaceae; genus JAFDWI01. The sequence continues at coordinate 2,291 of JAFDWI010000093.1, read as the reverse complement.
CACGCCAGAATTGCCAGAATCGGATGTGGCCGTGACGGTCATGGTCCTGGAGCAGCAAGACCGTGATGAAGAAGCCGCTCAACACGAAGAAGATCGACATCACGATTCCCGCACCGGGAATGAGAAACTTCGACGCCGAGAGCACCACGAAGACACCGAGGTGCAGGACGATCTCGGAGATGAGCGCAAACCCCCGAACCCCCTCCATCGCCGGCAGGTACGGCAAGCGTCGTCGCACGGTTCCACTGGTCTGGGCACCCTCGGTGTCCACGAGCGCGTCGGGGAGGTCGGTCGGCATCGATGTCACCCGGGCAGGCCGACGGAGATCGCCGAGCTCGCTGCGACGAGCGCGAGGCATCCGAGCGACACGGAGGATGCGAAGGAGGCCGGTCTGCCCGCCGAAGCCCCCCACGACGCACACAGTTGGAAACCTCGGGACGGCATGGCTCTCGCACACTAGCGCAGGCTGTTCGGTTGTCGGCTGGATGGGTGGGGTCCGAGATCGTGTGCCGCGCGTCCGGTAGGTGAAGCAATGGTCCGTGGTTGCGCGTGACGGGTGCAGCGTTGCGGCACGTCTACGGGCCGGGACTCCCGGCTACCTGCTCTGGCCCAGGGGTGTGGATGGCGCGAAGCGCGCGAACGGTAGAGTTCCCGGCGTGGGGTTCGGGCTCAACGTTGTCCTTCATGACGTTGTCTACCGTGCGGCGTTTTCGGCCGCGGTTCCGATGCAGTCGCGGTGGCGACTCCTGCGGCGTCTCGGGTGGGAAGGGATCGAGCGGTGCAACATCCGCGACGGCTGTCTCATCGTCGGTTTCGATCTGACGATGGTCGACAGCTACCTGAATCGCCAGGTGCTGATCGACGCTTCTGCGCCCGTTCACGTCGGTTCTCGGGTGCAGTTCGGCCAGCGATCCTCGATCATCACGAGCACGCACGAGATCGGTGCGCACGCAATGCGCGGTGGAACGCCCCGTACCGCACCGGTGACCGTCGGGGACGGGTGTTGGATCGGCGCGGGCGCGATGATCCTTCCCGGGGTCACCGTGGCGCCAGGTTGCATCATTGCCGCTGGGGCGGTCGTCGCGGATGACACCGAACCTGATTACATCTACGCGGGGATCCCGGCTCGAAAGATCCGGGCGCTCACCTGAGGTCGAGCGAGGCTTCGGACTTGGGTGGGTCGGCCAGTTCTAGGGGTCATTGCACGGTGGCTGCAGTGTACAGGTCGGTGGGGCGTTGGTCGCCGAGGTTGCGTCGGCGTTGGCCGTTGATGATCGCGGCGACGTGGTCGACGTAGTCCTGGTCGAGGTTGTCGAGCTGGGTGCCGCGTGGGAACCAGAACCGCCAGGCCCGGTTCTGGTTCTCGATCTGGCCGCGTTGCCACGGCGAGTGGGGATCACAGAACCACACGTCGATGCCGAACGTGGCAGCGAGCGTTTCCCATTCGGCCCATTCGGATCCTTGGTCCAAGGTGACCGACTTGCACAGGTGGGCGGGGATCCGGTCGAGGGCTTCACACAGTCCGGCGAGGGTCGCGACCGAGTCGTAGCCTTCGGGCATCGTGATCGCCATCGCGTACCGGGTGACCCGTTCGGTCAAGGTGAGAAGCGAGGACCGGTTGTGGGCGCCGATGATCTGGTCGATTTCCCAATGGCCGGGTTCGGTCCGCGCGTTCACGTCATCGGGACGGGTCGAAATGTTCGGCAAACCCGCACGTTTGTTGGGTCTACGTGCTTGGCGGGAACGACGACGCGGACGTCGGGTTCGCAGACACTCGGACGCTTTCACACCGAGAACCCCGGTGTAGACCGCCTGGTAGATGGTTTCCGCACACGGCGCACCGTCGACGCCTTCCGCGACCAGGTCCGCCCAGATCGCCACCGGGGAACGGCCCTCACGCAACTCGGCTGTGATCCGGTCACGCAACCCGTCGTCGACCCTCGACATGCACTCCCGGGGACGTCGCCGAGCCGAGACCGCCTTGCGATCCGCACACACCGGACGGTATCCGTTGCGGCCCCCGTTGCCACACACCTTCCGAGCGATCGTCGTGGGGTGCCGGTCAAGCTGCCGGCCGATCTGCGCCCACGGCATGTCCGGGTCGCCCCTCAACAACTCTGCAATGTCGTCTCGTTCGCGCGACGACAACGGTGTACCTGGCATCCTGGGATCTCCAACGGTCGGTGGTGGTCAACTACACCGGCAATCATGCCGGGACCGTGCACCGACCGTTGGAACTCGCCGTCCTACGGATGAGGGATTTAAGTGAGCAACTCGGGGGAGGTTCACCT
>JAFDWI010000092.1 GCA_018268545.1 Actinomycetota bacterium | reverse complement strand
CGTCTCCGCGACCTACCCCTTACGCCGCTACCGCGACGCGATCCGGCACGCCGCGACCGCCGGCCGCCGCGGTGCGGTGAAGATCGCGTTCGACCTGCGCAACGAAAAGGAACGCTCCCGATGACCGAATCGCGCCTCGAGGAGGCCCGCTGATGCCCCGCCCCGGATTCGTACTCGACGTGGACCGGTCGACCCCACCGATCCTGTTCCACAACGGCGAGAACTTCCGACTGGAGAAGCTCCCCGCGGGTCGTTCCCGGGTGATCTACCCGGCCGAACCACGTGAAGGCTTCGCGAACCCCGACGCCGAGATCCGCCGCGCCCTCGCGCACCCACTCGGCGACAGCGAACCGCTCGACGCACTCCTGTTTCCCGGCATGAAGCTCACGATCGCGTTCGACGACCTGTCGCTCCCGTTGCCGTCGATGCGTCGCCCCGATGTTCGCCAGCGGATCATCGAAGCCGTCCTCGACGTGGCCGCGGCCAAGGGTGTCGACGACATCCATCTGATCGCGGCCCTTGCGCTGCACCGGCGGATGACCGAGGACGAACTCCGCCATGCGGTCGGCGACCGGGTCTTCGACGCGTTCGCGCCCCTGGGACGCATCTACAACCACGATGCCGAGGATCCTGCGAACCTGGTCGAACCCGGCACCACGTCCGAAGGCGAGATCGTCGAGATCAACCGCCGGGCCGCCGAGAGCGATCTGCTGGTGTACGTCAACATCAACCTCGTCGCGATGGACGGCGGCCACAAGTCGACCGCGACCGGCCTTGCGAGTTATCGCAGCATCCGCCACCATCACAACGTCTCGACCATGCGCCGATCCAGGTCGTTCATGGACCGCCACGCCTCCGAGTTGCACTCGGCGAACTGGCGCATGGGTGACGTCATCCGTGCCGCCGGCGTGAAGATCTTCCAGATCGAATCGACCCTCAACAACGACACGTTCGGCACGACGGGCCCGATGTCGGTGCTGGCGAAGCGCGAATGGGAATGGACACTGCGCGACCGGGCCACGTTCATGGGCATGAAGGCCGGCCTCGATCGGATGCCCGCATCTGCCGCGCGCAAGATCTTCCACTCCTGGCGGGCGCCCTATGCGGTCACCTCGGTTCACGCCGGACAGGTCGATGCCGTGCACGAGGCGACGTTGTCCCAGGTGTTCTCCGAGCAACTCGTGACGGTCGAAGGCCAGACCGACATCCTGACGATGGGGCTTCCCTACATCTGCCCGTACAACGTCAACTCGACGATGAATCCGATCCTGGTGATGTGCCTCGGTCTCGGGTATTTCTTCAACATGTACCGCCACAAGCCGCTGGTGCGTGAAGGCGGCGTGCTGATCATGACGCACCCGACACCGTGGGACTTCAACCCGATCCATCACCCGAGTTACATCGACTTCTTCGAGCAGGTCCTCGCGGAGACCCACGATCCGGTCGAGATCGAGCAGCGCTTCGAGAAGAGTTTCGCCGAAGACGAATGGTACCGACACCTGTACCGGACGAGCTACGCCTACCACGGCGTCCACCCGTTCTACATGTGGTACTGGGGCGCTCACGCACTCGAACACCTGGGCCGCGTGATCATCGTCGGCGGTGACCCCAAGGCCGTCCGACGTCTCGGGTTCCGGCCCGCTTCCACACTCGACGATGCGTTCGAACTCGCAGCCGACGTGGTCGGGCCGCAACCGACGATCACCCACTTCCACAACCCGCCGCTCGTGATGGCGGACGTCCGGTGACCGCGAAGGACGCTCCGGCCCGGCGGCGTCCGCCCGAGGCCAGCGCACGCCTGATGAAGGCGAAGGTGCTGATCGCGTTCGCCCGCCGACAGCTTCCCAGGCCGTCGGTGGCACTCGACCGGCTCGAGTTCCCGCTGCGCGCACCGAACGTCCCCGGCGGTGTCGAACCGCTGCCGCAGAAGCGGACCACGGGCGCCGACTACGACACCGAATGGGCGCGCCGGCCTGCTGCCCGTGTGGCCCGTCGCGTCGTGACCGACACGATCGTCCGGCCCCTGGCAACCGCACTCGCGGATCCCGAGGTCCGCGGACTCGACCGTCTCGAGGCAGTGGAGGGCCCGGTGATCTTCACCGCGAACCACCACAGCCATCTGGACACCCCGTTGCTCATCGGCGCCCTCCCCAGCCGTTTCCGCCACAAGGTCTTCGCCGCCGCCGCCGCCGACTACTTCTTCGGGAACCGCGTCACCGGCGCCGCCTCGGCGCTGGTGCTCAATGCGATCCCGATGGAACGCACGAAGATCACCCGTCGTTCTGCGGACGAATCGGCCGATCTGCTCGACGACGGCTGGTCGATGTTGATCTTTCCCGAGGGTGGGCGGTCGCCCGACGGTTGGGGTCAGGCATTCAAGGGCGGAGCGGCGTACCTGGCGGTGCGCTGCGGTGTCCCGGTGGTCCCCGTCCACATCCACGGCACCGACCGGTTGTTCCCCAAAGGCGCCAAGCGACCCGTCCCGGGCAGCACCGTGGTCACCTTCGGAGACGCGATCACCGCACTCGAGGGTGAGGATTCGCGGCACTTCGGCCCACGGATCGAAGCGGCCGTCGCGGCGCTCGCGGACGAGGTCACCTCCGACTGGTATTCCGCGCGGGTTCGCCTGCACCATCGCGAAACGCCGTCGCTCGCGGGGCCCGACACCGATTCGTGGCGACGCTCCTGGGAGCTCGGACCACGCAAGCCCCTGCATCGCGGTCGCCGGGACAAGGGCCGACGTTCCTGGCCCTGAAGAGAGCCACTGTCTTGCGACGATGTCAGTGGCCGCCGGGTGCCGTCGTCGCCGGAACGCAGGCAGCAACCACCGACCGCATGATCTGGATCACCGGGGCGGAGACCTTGCCTGCATTGTCGGGTTTGGCGACAGCGCGGAGTTCGGCCGAGGTCAGCCGCCGCGTCGGGGGCTGTGCCTTCGGCATCCCGTCGTAGAGCCCGTCGGCGACACAGTTCGCCTGGGCAGGGGTGAGCGAGTTGTGCCGCTCGAGCTTCTTCACCAACCCTGAACGTGGCGGTGCGGACGCACATGCCGTGAACGAGATCGTCACGGCGCACAGGCCGGCCACAAGGATCGTTCGAGGTCGTGAAGCCACGCCGGGAGGCTACTCGCGCGCTCGGCGCACACGGTGTCGAGGTGGCCTCGGCCGCCGCGGCGCGCTGCGCCTCGGCATACCGGGGGGCCGGGTCACCGGCCGGTAGATTTCCGTGGCGGTGACCACCGAAGCCGACACCGGTTCCCCAGCACCACGGCGCGGCGCGGATCGACGGACCCTGGGGTGGTTGTTCATCGGCGTGCTCGCGGTGTACCTGGTGTCCGCAGCCGGACAGTTCCAGACCATCGACGCCGCGCAGGAACTCGGGGCCGCGGTATCGATCGTGCACGGTCGGGGGCCCCGGAGTGACTTCCCTGTCGGACCGGGTGGTGGAACGACGATCGGGCGGGGCGGCCACCCGTACGCCGGCCACGACATCGGCTCGTCGCTGCTGTATCTTCCCGCGGCACTCGTCCCCGGCACTGCAAACAGGACCGAGACCGCGCACGGCTCGATGTTGCTTCCCAGTCGGCGGGGTTACTTCGTCGCGTCGCTTCTGGCACCGGTGCTCGGCGCGCTCATCATCGTGGTGTTCGCGGCGATGCTCGGTGACCTCGGTTTCGACCCGGCCTCGACGATCGTCACCGCGCTCCTCGTTGCCTTCACGACGGCGATCTGGGTGTACGCGCATGTCTCGTTCGACACCACGGCCACGACCCTAGCGGTGCTGTGCGGCCTGTGGTGTGCGTCGCGCGCCCACCGGTCGGGTCGGGTCCGCCATGTGGTCGCCGCCGGTTCGTTCCTGGGGGCCGGGGTCCTCGTGCGCGTCGACGCCCTCGTCATGGCACCGTTCCTCGCGCTGCCGGCGGTCCTTCTCGCCGCCGGGTCACCGTCACGCGATCGCGCCGGCGTCACAAAACGGGTTGCTCTGGTCGCCGGGCCCGTCGCCGCGGCGTTCGCGATCGACCTGGCGTACAACTGGTACCGCTTCGGGTCGATCACGGACAACGGCCACACGAACGACGGTTTCCTCCGGTTCACCCCACGGATCGGCGAAGGGCTGGTCGGCCAGACGATCTCGCCCGGAAAGGGCCTGTTCGTCTTCTCCCCGATCCTGATCGCCGCCGCGTTCCGCTGGCGATGGTTCCTGCGACGCCACACCGTCGTCGCCGGTTCCGCGCTCGCCGCGACGGTCGCGACGCTTCTGGCGCACTCGGCGATCATCGGCTGGGCCGGTGATCAGGCATGGGGCGCACGGTTCACCGTGCCGGTCGTCCCGTTGGTGGCTCTCCCGCTCGCCCGGTTGATCCGCGACCTACGCGCCGGACGTGTCGCCTTCGTCGGCCGGGTCGCCGTCGCCGTTGCCGCAGCGATCGGGTTCGTGATCCAGTTGTCGGGAGTCCTGGTCGACTTCTTCGCGGTGGTCACCGAACGACGCCTGCGTGGCACCGACCTGTCGACGACCACGTCGCTCACCCATGCCGCCTATCTCGACGGCATCGTGGTCCTGTGGCGCGCGACCACTCAGGCGCAACCGTATCCGGACCTCACCGCTGGCTGGGTCGAAGCGCTCCACGTCGCCCGGGTCGACCTCTGGTGGGTACGCAGCGCGCAAGATTCCGGCTGGAACCTGGTGACCGTCGTGGTCCCGCTGCTGCTGGCGATCGTCGGGGTTTTCGCGTTCACCCGGATGTTCCGGGGCATCCATCGGGATCGGCGCAACGGAGCATCGCCTCGGGTCACTCCACCAGCCTGATCCCCGACGGCGCGATCGAGGCGTCCGATCGGGGCAGGTCGACGGTGAATTCGGTCAACGCCCCGGGAAACACATGGGTCGCGAAGAGAACCGCGCGCTCATCGACGGAATACGTCGTGCGTCGACAGACGAGCACGGGCGAACCGACCGCCACGTCGAGCAGGGTTGCCTGGCGGGGGGTCGCCGCGTCGGCCGCGATCGTCTGGACCCCGTGGCCGAGCGGCACATCGAGCAGGTCGTGGAACGAGTGTCGCGTGAGCTGCTCGCGACTGAACGAACCGCCGAGCGACTCGGGGCACCAGACGGTGACGAGCGCGAAGGGACGCCCATCGGCGATGTTCAGTCGGACCAGTCGGACAACCCGGTCGACGTTGAGCACGTCGCGCACCCGGCCCGGAGCGACGACCGAACGAAGCTCGAGGACCTTGCGTTCCGAGGTCACCCCCGATGCCGAGAGCTGCGCCTCGATCGTGCCGAGACGACCCAGGCGCTGACGCAGCGGATCGCCCGACGCAAACCATCCGAGACCGCGTTGTGCATCGACCAGCCCCTCGGTGCGGAGCGCGTCCAGCGCCTTGCGGACGGTCACCCGGCTCGCGTGGTAGGTGTCGGTGAGTTCGGCTTCGCTCGGGAGCCGTCCGTCGCCGAACTCGCCGGTGTGGAGCCGACCGCGGAGATCGTCGGCGATGTCGAGATATCTGATTCTTGGCACTTGTATCAGACTTGTCTATATTGGGTCGTGGAGCAAGTCCCACCCGCCCGAGCGGGTGTTCCCCCCCTGACAACGATCGACGAGGAGCCGAGATCATGACCGAGAACGACACCACCACGGTTCATTCCGCAACACCGGTCGAACTGGTCGAACAGGTCTACGCGCGTCTCGCCGACCGGATCGCCCTCGGGCGAAAGCGTCTCGGACGACCACTCACCGCCGCGGAGAAGATCCTCGTCAACCACCTCGCCGACCCCGACGCCGCGATCGAACGAGGCGTCGCCTACACGGACTTCAACCCCGACCGCGTCGCGATGCAGGACGCCACCGCACAGATGGCGGTCCTGCAGTTCATGACGGCCGGGCTGGATCGGGTCGCGGTTCCCACGACGATCCACTGTGATCACCTGATCCAGGCGCTCGAAGGTGCGCTCCCCGACCTGATCCGCGCCGAGCACACCAACGTCGAGGTCTACGACTTCCTCGAGAGCGCCTCGCAGAAATACGGGATCGGATTCTGGAAGCCCGGAAGCGGGATCATCCACCAGGTCGTCCTCGAGAACTATGCGTTCCCCGGTGGCTTCATGATCGGCACCGACAGCCACACGCCGAACGCCGGTGGCCTGGGCATGGTGGCGATCGGCGTCGGTGGCGCCGATGCCGTCGACGTGATGGTCGGTCAACCCTTCAATGTCCGGTTCCCCAAGCTGATCGGGGTCCATCTCACCGGGTCGCTCAACGGTTGGACGGCTCCGAAGGACATCATCTTGAAGGTCGCCGACGAACTGACGGTCAAGGGCGGCACCGGGGCGATCGTCGAGTACTTCGGCCCCGGCGCCGACACGATCTCGGCGACCGGTAAGGGCACCATCTGCAACATGGGTGCCGAGATCGGCGCGACGTGTTCGGTGTTCGGCTACGACACCAACATGTCCGACTACCTACGCCAGACCCGACGCGGGGCGATCGCCGACGCGGCCGACGCGCACCGCGACGACCTTCGGGCCGACCCCGAGGTCGCAGCCGACCCCGAGGCATTCTTCGATCGGGTGATCGAGATCAACCTCGACGAACTGGTTCCCTACATCAACGGCCCGCACTCCCCCGACTACGCCCGCCCGGTCTCCGAAGTCGGTCGAGTCGCCAAAGAAGAAGGCTGGCCACTCGAGATCTCGTCGTCGCTCATCGGGTCGTGCACGAACTCGTCATACGAGGACATCACCCGTGCGGCCTCGATCGCACGCCAGGCGGCGGCCCACGGGCTCAAGGCGAAGACCCAGTTGATGGTCACCCCGGGTTCGGAGCAGATCCACGAGACCATCGCCCGCGACGGCCTGATCGACGACTTCGCAGCCATCGGAGCGATGGTGCTGGCGAACGCTTGCGGCCCCTGCATCGGCCAGTGGGCACGCCCGGACAT
>JAFDWI010000091.1 GCA_018268545.1 Actinomycetota bacterium | reverse complement strand
GATCTTCCTCACGTTGATCAACCCGTCGACCGGCGTGCTGAAGATCGACATCCTGAACAATCCGTCGTGGGCGTTGTTCGGGGTGTCGTGGTCGTCGATCTGGCAGAATATCGGACTCGCGTTCCTGATCGTGCTCGCCGGATTGCAGGCGATCCCCGAAGCGTTGCTCGAAGCGGCCACCTTGGACGGGTACGGTCCGGTCCGACGGTTCTTCAAGGTCACGCTTCCCTTGTTGTCGCCGGTGCTGCTGTTCCTGGTGGTCGTGTTGGTCGTGTCCGCGCTCCAGTCGTACGCGCAGGTCGACATCCTCACCCAGGGCGGTCCCGCCGGGGCGACCGAGACGATCGTCTACAAGATCACCAAGAACCAGTCGCCTCGCCTGATGTCGACCGGCGCGGCGATGTCGATCGGACTGTTCTTCGTCACCGTGGTCATCACGGCGCTCCAGTTCGGACTGTTGTCGAAACGGGTGAACTATGAGCAGTGAGGTGGTCGGCGCGGCACTCGGCGAAGCACCCGAGCGCGCGACGGCCGGATCCGCTCGTCACCGGGGATTGCGGCTGACCGGTTGGTACACGTTGTTGACGGTCCTTGCGATCGTGGTGTTGTTCCCGGTGTACATCACGGTCGTGCGTGCGCTGTCGACCCCCGTCGCGTATTCGGACGCGCGCAGCCCGCTGTATCCGGTCGCGATCCAGTGGGACGTGTTCTGGCGGGCCGCGACCTCCAAGGGGCTGTCCCGGGCGCTCACGCTGTCCGCGGTGATGACGCTGGTGATCACCGTGGCGCAGCTCGTGACATCGGTCCTGGCAGCGTATGCGTTTGCATTCCTCCGCTTCCCACTGAAGAAGATCCTCTTCGGCGTGTTCATGGCGACGCTGATGCTCCCGATCGAGGTCACCTTGATCCCGAACGTGCAGACCGTCACCGACCTGGGCTGGTTGAACACGATGCAGGGGTTGAGTGTGCCGTTCCTCGCCACCGCGTTCGGGACGTTCCTGATCCGCCAAGGATTCATCGGGGTCCCCGCGGATCTACGCGACGCCGCCCGTCTGGACGGTTACGGCCACCTCCGGTTCATGTGGCACGTCGCGGTGCCGCTCGCCCGACCGGTGATCGCGGCGTTCACGGTGTTGGCGTTCCTGTCGGCGTGGAACCAGTACCTGTGGCCCCAGAGCGTCGAGACGCTCGACAACTGGCAGACCGCGCAGGTCGCGCTGTCGAATCTGCCGACAGCGGAGCCTGCCACCTACAACGTCGGCGTCGCCGGCGCGTTGATCGTCGCGCTTCCGGTCCTCGTCGTCCTGCTCGCGTTCCAGCGTCAGCTCGTCCGAGGTCTCACGGCCGGCGCAGTGAAAGGATGAGGTCATGCACACGATGAACGCACGAATCGCGGCCGTGGGCGCCGCGGTCGCCCTTGTGGTCGGGCTCGCGGGGTGCGGGGGGTCAACATCCAGCGCGGGCGACAACTCCCCGGCGGAATCCGGCAAGCTCGCGAAGATCGCCTGTCCGCTTTCCTCGCTTCCGAAATCAGGTCCGAAGGTGAAGGTCACGCTCTGGTACGGGAACCAACAGGGCGACAACAAGACGATCATGGAGGACCTCGCGAAGTCCTACAACGCATCGCAGGACCGGGTCGAGGTCACCGCATCGGACCAGGGCCAGGACTACAACGCGATGCTCACGAAGTACACCCAGGCGATCCCCGCGCATCGGATCCCGAACGTGATGTTCGCGGATTCGTCACATGCGCAGTTCCTCGTCGACTCGGGCACGATCATCCCGGGTGGGGCGTGTGCTGCCGAAGGCGCCGTACCCGTCGACAAGATGCTGCCGGTCGTGAAGAGCTTCTACACGCTCGACGGCGCGTTCGTGCCTGGCGCGGTGAACATGACCGCGACGATGGTGTACTACAACCGGCTGAGCTACCAGCAGGCGAAGCTGCCCGATCGTGCGCCCGGAACCTTCGCCCAGATGCGGAGTGACTCCGAGGCGATCAAGGCGGCGAACATCCCGGACATGTCCTGGCCGATCTCGATGGTGCCTGCCCCCGGGTTCTTCGATGCGTTCATGACCGGTGTCGGACAGGACATGGTCGACCACGACAACGGCCACGCCGGACATGCGACCAAGGCGACGTTCGACACGCCCAAGGCCGTGAAGATCCTCACGCAGTGGCAGGCGATGTACCACGACGGGATGATCGCGAAGATCTCGAACACGCCCGGCCAACTCGACCAGTACCTGAACGTGGCCCAGGGCAAGTCGGCGCTCGTCATCGAATCCTCGGCGGCGGCGACGACGATCCAGGCCTTCCTGGGAGGAGGATTGTCCGCTCAGGATCTCAAGAACGGCGGCCTGACGGGTCTGTCACAGGGCACGAAGGTCGTCCCCGGCTTCGGCGCCTACCCGGGGCTCGAGCGGGCCGGGCAGGTCCCGGTGAGCGGCGGCGCCTATTACGTCACCAACGGTGGTTCCGCGGCGCAGCAGGCGGGTGCAATGGACTTCATCCGCTACCTGAACGAGATGCCCCAACAGGAGACGTGGCTGATCAAGGGGTCCTACCTCTCGGGGAACCGTGACGTCGAACGGCAGCCCGCGGTCCAGAAGTTCTTCGCGGACTCGATGGCCGGCATGGCGTTGAAGGTGGCCGCCGACCAGGTCGCAGCCGTGCCTGCGAGCCACCCGGGGCCGATCGTCGGACCGTTCGACCAGTACAACCGGATCATGCAGACGATGCTCGAATCGGTGTTGTTCACCGGTGCCGACCCGGCGAAGGCGCTCGCCGGGGCACAGGCCGACGTCACCGCCGCTCTCCGGAGCTACAACCGCGAGAACGGTTTCTGAAGGCAAACTAGGGTTCGGTTGTCCAGCCCCCGACATCGAGGACGGAATTGTGATGCGCAGCGGAGCGAAACGCCTTTCGACGGCACTCTGTGTGTTCGGCCTCGCCGCGACGACGGTCGCATGCGGGTCGTCGTCGGGTTCGTCGAAATCGTCGACGAACCCGAAGTCGGGCAAGGCGACGTGCCCCCTTCCCGAGCTGGCGAAGTCGACCGGCAAGGTGACGATCAACCTGTGGTACGGCGGGCTGCAGGGAAAGGCCAAACAGGTGATGACCGAGACGGTCGCGGCCTACAACGCCTCGCAGTCCAAGGTGGAGGTCGTCGCCGCTGATCAGGGTGCGTCCTATGACCAGGTGCTCGCCAAGTACACCGCAGCGATCCCGGACCGGATCCCGAACATCGTCTACGGCGACTCCGTGAACGCGCAGTTCCTGATGGACTCGGGGACGATCATCCCCGGATCGGTGTGCGCGAGTCAGGGCGTCGTCCCGCTGGATCACATCGTCCCGGTCGTCAAGGCGTACTTCACCCTCGACGGGAAGTTCGTCCCCGGCGCGGTCAACGTGTCGACGCCGCAGCTCTACTACAACAAGAAGCAGTTCCAACAGGCAGGGCTCCCGCTCGTCGCACCCGGCACGCTTGCCGAGGTTCGCACGGACGCCGAGAAGTTGAAAGCTGCCGGTATCGGCGGCTTGCAGTGGCCGTTGTCGATGACGGTCAACCCCTGGTACTTCGAGACGCTCCTGGGTGGCATCGGGCAGAACATCGTCGACAACGGCAACGGTCACGACGGTCATGCGACCAAGGCGGTCTTCGACACGCCCGCGGCGGTGAAGGTGCTGACCCAACTCAAGTCGATGTACGACGACGGCCTGATCGCCAAGGTTTCGGACACCTCCGGGCAGATCGACCAGTACCTGAACCTCGCGCAGGGCAAGTCGACGATGCTCTTCGAGACCTCGACCGCGGCGACGACGATCGAAGCGTTCCTCGGCGGCAAGTTGTCGGCCAAGGACCTCCAAGCGGGCAATCTCGCAGGGTTGTCCCAGAGCGTCACGATGGCGCCCGGGTTCGGACCGATGCCGGGTGTCGACAAGCCCGGACAGGTTCCCGTCTCGGGGGGTGCCTACTACGTGTCCGACGCCGGCTCGGTCGTGCAACAGGCTGCGGCGATGGACTTCATCCGGTACATCAACCAGCTTCCTCGGCAGGTGAAGTGGTTGACGGAGGGGTCGTATCTCCCGTCGAACGACCAGGTCCCCGACCAACCGTCGGTCAAGACGTTCTTCGACGGCAAGATCGCCGGAGCGTCGTTGAAGATCGCGACCGAACAGCTCGCCGGTGCATCGCCGAAGAATCCCGGCGTCATGGTCGGCCCCAGCGACGAGTACCGGACGATCATGCAGAAGATGCTCGAATCGGTGTTCCTGAAGGGCACCGATCCGGCCACCGCGTTGAAGCAGGCCCAGGCACAGGTCACCAAGGCGATCCAGGCCTACAACTCCCAGAACGGTTTCTGAGTCCGCAGACTGCCTCGGTCGATCCTCAGTCCGCCACCTGTTTGATCGCGAAGGCCAGGATGGACGCCTCGTCACGCCACTCGTCGTAGCGTCCGGTGGGGCCGCCGTGCCCGCTCGTCTCGATCTTGAGGATGATCGGCGCATCGCCGGTGGTCACCTCGCGCAGGCGTTGGACCCATTTGATCGGCTCGTGCACACCGACGCGCGGATCATGGACCCCCGCGGTCGCGAGCACCGCGGGGTAGGGGAGCGGGCGGATGTTCTCGTAGGGCGAATACGACGCGATCGTCGCCGCCGCATCGGGGTCGGAGATCGGGTCGCCCCACTCCTCCCATTCGGTCACCGTGAGTGGCAACGTCGGATCGAGCAGGGTGTTGAGCGGGTCGACGAACGGCACCTCGGCGATGGCCGCAGCGAAGGATTCGGGTGCGAGGTTCAGTGCCGCTCCCACGAGCAGACCACCGGCGCTCGCTCCCCGGATCACGAGTCGATCATGGGCTGTGAGACCCGCGTCGACGAGATGGTCGGCACACGCGACGAAGTCGGTGAACGAGTTCGGTTTCGCGGCGAACTTGCCGTCGGTGTACCAGTGTCGACCCATCTCGCCGCCACCGCGAACGTGTGCGATCGCGTAGACCCATCCTCGGTCGAGAAGGCTCAATCGTGCAACCGAGAACCACGGGTCGACGCTGATCTCGTACGCGCCGTAGCCGTACAGCATGCAAGGAGCCGGTCGGTCGCGGGGCAGGTCACGGCGATGGACGATCGTCACGGGGACCGCCACGCCGTCGGGAGCGTCGACCCAGGCGCGCTCGGTCGTGTAATCGTCGGGGTCGTAGCCGCCCTCGACCTCGAGGCGCTTTCGAAGCACCCGGTCACCGCCGGAGAGGTCCTCGTCGAACACCGACGGTGGGGTCACCAGCGACTGATAGGAGAACCGGTACACGTCGGTGTCGAACTCCGCGTTCGCTCCCGGGGCGATCGTGCCTACGGCGTCGGGGATCCCGATCTCGCGTGTCGCCCCGGTGGCGAGAGTGATGACCCGGATCCCGGTGGATCCCCCGCGCCGAAGGTGGACGACGAGATGCCCGGTGAATGCGTCGCAACCTTCGAGGCGGACGCCGCGTTCGTGTGCGATCACCGGTTGCATCGGCGCGTCGAGGTCGTTCGGGTCGGCTGCGAACAATGCGAAGTCCTCGGCACCGTCCGCGTTGGTCAGGACGAAGATCCGGTCGCGGTGTGCCTCGACGGAAACCTCGACGCCCTGGACACGTGGCGCGACGCAACGCAACGGGCCGGTCGGGTCGTGTGCGTCGAGCAGGTGTACTTCGCCGGTGACCGCACTCTGTGCCGAGATGACGATCCAGTCGTCGCTCCGGTTCGATTCCACATGGACGAAGAACCGTTCGTCGTCGTCGCCGAACACGGTCACGTCGGCGTCCGGGTCGGTCCCGAGCCGGTGCCGATGAACCTGATCGGGTCGCATCGTCGCGTCCATCGTCGTGTAGAACACGTGCTCGCTGTCCGCGGACCATGCCAGGCCGTACGAGACGCCCTCGATGGTGTCGGTGAGGTCGATCCCCCTCGAGAGGTCCCGGATGTACAGGGTGTGGGACTCGTCGCCGGTGTGGTCGACCGTCCAGGCGAGGAATGCCCCGTCCGGCGAGATCGCGGTGGCGCCCACCTGCGAATAGTCGTGGCCTTGCGCGATCACGTTCTCGTCCAGGATCACCGTGTCGGGAGCGTCGGTGTCGGGAGGGTCCGAGTGGTCGCTCACCGGGAGGCGTGTATGGATCGGGTACGCGAGCCCCTCGATCGTCCGGGTTCGGTACCACCACTCGCCGTGACGGACCGGGACCGACAGGTCCGTCTCGACGACCCGATCCTTGATCTCGCCGAACAGGGTTTCGCGGAGCGACGCCCACGGTCGTTCGACTTCGGTCGTGTAGGCGTTCTCCGCGTCGATCACCTCGGACAGTTCGGCGCCGTCGTGACCCATCCAGGCGAACGGATCGACGGTCCGGATGCCGTGCAGGACACGGACGTGGTCGATACGAGGGGCGAAGGGCGCTTCGGGCATGCCAGATCACAGCATCCCCGTGAGGGTCGACGCCAACGCGCCCTGGCACGTACGTGACGCCGTCCGGTTCGCCACGCGGTACCGTCTGTGGCCATGGCGATCTATGCGCTCGGGGACCACACGCCCGACATCCACCCCGATGCCTACATCCACCCCGACGCGGTGATCATCGGTTCGGTGACGATCGGCGCGGAATCGTCGGTCTGGCCATCGGCGGTGTTGCGTGGTGACGACGGCGAGATCATCGTCGGCGCCCGGACGTCGATCCAGGACGGCGCGGTCCTGCACACCACGGCGTTCACGCCGACCACCGTCGGCGACGATTGTGTGATCGGGCATCTCGCCCACCTCGAGGGGTGCACGATCCAGGACCGTGCGCTCGTCGGGTCGCAGTCGGTGGTGCTCCACAATGCGATCGTCGAATCGCTCGGGTTGGTCGGAGCCGGCGCACTCGTCCCGAACAACATGATCGTGCCGGCCAAGTCGATGGCCTTGGGTGTGCCCGCCAAGCTTCGTGTCGACGCGGTCGACCCCGCACTCATCGAATTCAGTGCACGGTCCTATGTCGAACGTTCTCGGCGGTTCAGGAGTGAGCTTCGGCGGGTCGACTGACCGCACCCTCGGGAGAATCCGACCGGGCGTCGCCGAGGGGCGCAACGAGGCTCAACAGGTCGGAGTTTGCAGCTTCGCGAGCCCAGCCGACTGCGTCGGCGGTGTCCGTGAGCAGGACGACCTGGACCACCCGGCTGACCTCGACGAGTGCGTCGAGCAGGCGGCGGCGCAGTTGTGGTGACGTCGCGGCGAAGGGCGCATCGAGGAACGCCGGTGCCGGATCCTGTTCGGTTCCCGGCCATGCCGGTCGATAGCGCACGAGCGTCTCGACCAGATGGTCCACCGGTGCGGCGACGACCAAACCACGATCCTCCGAGAGAGATGCTTCGAGTCCGGCGATGTGACGGTCGAGTCGGCGCAGTCGTCGACGCGCTTCGCCCGAGTCGGGTTCGACGAACGATGCGGTCGATGCGGCGAGCCGGTCGCGTCGAGCCCGCAACTCGGCCGTCGCGGCGTCCTGAGCGTGGTGTGCGCCACCGGGTCCCTCGAAGTCGACGGGGTCGGGCACGGCGAGGCGGGCCTGGAGCCGGCGAACACGCTCGTCGAGTTCGGATCGGGGTGGAGCGTCGCGACGTTGGCGACGTCGGGCCACCGCCGCGTCGAGTTCTCGCCCGTACGCATCGATCCGGCGCGTCAGGTCACCGGCCTCGAAGCCCAGTGACTCGAGATCACCGAGGAGTCGGAGCTTCAGTTTGTTCTCGGTTTCCTCGGCGTCCTGCAGGTGCAGTTTCAGGCGTGCCGTGCGACCGGCGACGACACGGTCGCGCAGGGCGACGATGAGCGAAGCTTCGTACGGGTCCAGACCGAACGGTTCGAGCATCGCGTCGAGGCGGCGTGACGCGGCGGCGATGTCATCGGACAGGGTCTTGGTCGTCTCGCGGAGGCGGGCCACGGTCTGCGCGCGGCGAGTGGGGTCCGCGTTGCGCACCCAGTCCTGGACGATCGGTTCGAGTCGCCCAGCGTCATCGGGGTCGATGTCGCCGACCAGCGCGTGCCACTCGGATCGGGCGGACTGGTAGTCGTCGATCACCTGCTCGGCGATCTGCCAGCGGTTGCTCTCGGGATTGTCGTCGAACTTGGAGTGGTATTCCGCCATGTCGGCGACACCGAGTTCGTCGAGGAGTTCGGTCTCGCCGTGTTGCGCTCGTCGTGCTTCGATGCGGGCGAACGCGACATTGCGGATCAGTGCCACCATGGCCACGGCCAACAGACCGGGGACCGCGTAGATCCACCGGTCGGCGAGCAACACGATTGCCGCGCCGCACGCTGCGACGGTCGCGACGAGCACGCCGGGAAGCCAACGGCGATCGGCTTGCTCGACCATCTGGATGGCTCGGGCGTGCGCGACCTCGAGTTGTTCGACCATGCGGCGGTCGATCGATGGGCGGTTCAATTCACTCTGTTCGAGCGCCCGCAGCGCCTCGGTCGACAACACGACGTCCCGATGGGTCAACCACAGGAGGTTCTGGTCGAGCCCGGCGAGCGTCAACACCCGAGAATCATTGGGCATCGGCGCTGAAGTCGCACTCGACGCGGCCCGCAGCTTGGCCTTCGCCTCGGAGCGGGCAACCTCGAGGCGGTCGCGTTCGGCGATCGCGGCCGTGAGGGTCTCGGGGATCTCGTCGGGCACATCGATGAAGCGTGTCTCGACGGGCGCGTCGTCGCGTTCGTCACCGAGTTCGGCCCCGAACTGTTCGATCCGGTCGCGCGCGTCGGCCCATTCGTCGGCGAGTCGTCGGATCTCGTCGGTCGCGGCGACCAGCCGCTCGTCCCGCCGAACCGCGCCGGGTTCCGCGTCGAGTGTCTCCAACAGATCGCGCGTCTGTTCGAGTTCGACGAGCACCCGCGCACGGTTGTACCGCCGCCGGTCTGTCTCGGACCCGAGCCGTGCAAGTTCGGCCTCGCAGTCGTGGAGGTCGGCGACGTCCCGGGCGTGACGTCGCCGTGCCATCTCGTCGTGTTCGAGCCGGGACCGCAGCGCGGTCGCGTCGTTCCGGGCGGTTTCGAGTTCGGCCCGTGCGGTCGCTCGCGACGGGTCATCCGTGGCCCGTGGGAGCCCGAGATCTTCGGCACCGACGACGAGGAGGTTGCGCCATGCGGCGATACTGCGCGAGGAGGTGTCGTCTCGCTCGGCGGCGGCGAACTCGTCGATCCGCAGATGCCGGCCGGCCGCGTCGACGGCCGTGAGCCAACCTCCCGGGACCGTCCCACGACTGAGGTGGGCGATCGAGTCGAGGAGGGATTCGCGCTGGGGTCCGGTGAGTCCGGCCAGGACGGTCAGCCGCGGGTGGAACGTGAGTCGGAGGCCGTGTTCGCCGAGCGGCAGCGTAAGTTCGTCAAACTTCATCGCCGGCTCCCCGGTGTTCGCTCCTGCGCCCTTCGGGAGTCCTGCGTTCCCAGCCGGGCCGTCGTAGTCTCATCGGCGCGTTCGGCTTCCCACTGTAGGACTTTCGGCCTAGGTGTGTGCACCCCCCGAACATGGGTGGTCGGATCTTTTGAGGTCACGACTTCGCGTCCGATACCGTCCTGACCCGCGGGTCAACCGACCTGCCGCGCGCACAGCGACACGCTCGGACCAAAGGGGGTCGCGTTGAGCAGTATGGACGTGGAGCGATTCCCGATGTGCCGGCGTCGCTCGGGGACGTGACCGAGGTCGAGGCGAACGGCGACGACGCGGGCCGTCGTGGCTGGAAGCTGTTGGGAAACCAGATCCGAACCCAGCGGAGCGGGTTTCTGGTCGGGATCGTCGCCGGCATCGTGTGGACGGCTGCAAAGGTCGCGATC
>JAFDWI010000090.1 GCA_018268545.1 Actinomycetota bacterium | reverse complement strand
CGCCAACGCGAGCAGATCGTCGAGGTCGAGGTACTCGACGCCCTCGGTCCGGCTCACCGACCGAGGCGTTCGATCGCGTCGGCGTGTGCGGTCATGATCCGCGCCGCCGCGGTGGCGACACGATCACGATGATCCGCATCGGTGACATAGGCGTGGATCGCTCGACGCGCCACGTCCTGCATCGACACACCATCGGCTTCGGCCCGCGCTCGCAGATGATCCTGCTCATCGTCGCTCAGCCGCAGAGTCATCGCCACGAGACAGATGATACCAATCTGCCACCACGTTCGTCCCCGGCCGTGGCGTCACGTTGTCTTACCGTCACGGCAGCGGCGGCAATGCCGACAACGGCCGGACCACCGGCGCCCGGCGTCCACCTTTGCCGTAGCCGACGACCGACCCCCAGGCGTGGAACGTCACCCACACCTGGTCGTGGGGGCCACGGAACACCGACATCCCACCCGGCCCCTTCCACTCGCCCGTGCTCGCCAGCCACGGCTTGCCGGGAGTGTCCCGCACGCACGGCCCGAGCGGCCCCTTGCACGTCGCGGTGCCGGTCGCGTAGTCCGCGCCGGTGAAGAAGTTCCCCGAGTACAACAGCCGCACGGTGCCGTCTGACTGGGCGAACAACGCCGGGTTCTCCAGGATGATCGCCTCCCACCCCTGCGGGTCGGTCAACAACACCCGGGGTTCGCCCACCGTGGCCGTACCCGATGCGTTCAGTCGACTGGCGAGGATCTGGGTCGGCTCACCGGTCTTGTAGCGGTACTGGGTCCAGGCGATGTACAGCCTCCCGTCCGGTGCCCGCCACGGGAACGGATCGATCGTCGGTCCACCTTTGCCGCAGATGACCGGTTTGTCGCCGACGGGCGTGTACGGGCCACCCGGGGCGTCGGCAACCGCCACACCGATGCACTGGGACACCGAATCGTTCGGGACCGTCGGAGCCCCGAACCACATCACGTACCGACCACCGACCTGGATCACCCCCGGTGCCCACACGTCGTTTGCACGTGCCCACGCCGCCCGCTCGGGCAACGCCTCGGTCGGTGCGGACCACCGGCCGGTGCGGGTGGCCCCACGCACCGGCACCCGCAGGTGATCCGCCGTCGTGGTGAACATCCAGTACGACCCGTTGGCGGCCAGCACGTCCGGGTCCGGCCCGTCGGCATCGATCGGGTTCGTCGGCGGGGGCTCGACGGTCGGCACCGTCGTCGACGGCGCGGCGCGGTCGCCGCCGCCCGAGCCGCCACACCCCACACCCCAGGACGCCAACGCCATCACCAACATGGCGATGCCCGCCGTCCGTCGCCATCGTGTCGTGCATCGTGTCGTGCCCCGCCGGAGGATCATGAGCCATCACTCTGGCACGTCCCGACGGGCCACTCGGCGTGGACAGCCAGGTGGCGCTCGGTCCGACCGGTTGCGACCACGACCGCCGACCCGCGGCAGCCCGAACGAACAACGTCGACACCCGAATCAGCCGGGGTAGCCCACCTGACGTACCGCGGTGGACGTTCGTGCCCACCGAAGTGAGCACCGCCGCCTGATCGACCACCAGATCAGGACGACTCGAGCTCGACGGCGTCGGTCGGATCGGTGTGCTCCTCGACGACCTTTCCCGTCACCGCGCAGACACCGTCGGCGCACTGGGCGGCATCCGGGTCGCCGAACATCTCCAGGATCACCGGCGCCTCGTCGCTCACGACGCGACCTCCGCCGCATCGTCGATGTCGTCGAGCTCTTCGGCCTCGACGAGCTCGACGACCTCACCCGCCGCACGGTCGGCGACGACCTGCTCGAGGACCTGGACGAACGTCGCGGGGTCCTGCGCCCCGGACACGCCGTAGCGCCCGTCGATCACGTGGAACGGCACGCCCGTGATCCCCAGGCGCTGCGCCTCGCGCTGATCGTCACGCACGGCCGACACCAACTCGTCGCCCTCGAGCACGCGGGTGATCTCGTCGGCATCGAGCCCCACTTCGGCACCCAACTCGGCCAGATCCGCGACCCGCCCCACGTGGCGACCCTCCACGAAATAGGCGCGCAGCAGACGTTCCTTGGTCTCCCGCTGCAACCCGTGGGCCTTGGCGAGATGCAACAGCTGGTGGGCCTTCACCGTGTTGGTGTGCGCCATCGCGTCGAAGTCGTAGTCGAGCCCGACGCTCTGCGCGATGCCGGTGACCTGGTCGAGCATCGCACGGGCCCGTTCGGGCGAGATGTGCTTGTGCTCCACGAGGAAGTCGACCTCGCTACCCGCGAAGTCGACCGGCGTCTCCGGCGAGAGTTCGAAGCTGTGGTAGGTGACCGTGACCGGCGGATTCGCGGCGTTCCGCCCGAAGGTCTCCAGCGCCGATTCGAGGCGACGTTTGCCGATGTAACACCACGGGCAGGCGATGTCGGACCAGATGTCGATGGTGATCGGGGTTGTCACGGTGCGTCCTCATTCATTCGAAGCAACACCGTGGTCAACACCTCGATCAGGGCCGACCATTCCCGCCGCCACAACCGCGGCGTCTCCGGTCGGTCGGGTCACCCCAGCGTCGTGCGGCCCAGCTCGCGGGCGGCGCGGGGGACGAACGGTTCGGGCGCGAACGGGCCGACGTCGACCGAAGCAAGGTCGACCACCGGCAGCCGCACACTCGGTGCCAACGTGTCGAGCCACACGATCGCCCGTGCCACGTCGCCCACGTCGAGCGCACGCATCGGAAAGTGCACGTCGTCGAGCATCGGGGTCGCGACCGGTCCGGTGATCACCGTGTGCACCGCGATCCCGTCGCGCTCGACCTCGCCGGCCAACGCTGCGGCGAACGCGTTCAGTCCCGCCTTCGACGCGGAATACGCGGCTTTCCCCGGTTGCGGCGCAGTCGACGAAGACGACGACACGAACACGAAACGTGCGCCGGCGTCCATCGCGGTCAGTGCCCCCGACGCCACGACGAACGCCGAGCGCAGGTTCGCGGTGAGCACCTGGTCGAAGGTGTCGATCGACTCGGATCGCACGAACGTGCCGGCGAGCATCCCCGCCGCGTGCACGACCAGGTCGACACGGCCTGCTTCGGCCACCACCGCGGCGAACGCCGCCGGGTCCGAGCAGTCCGCCGCGACCGGTCGGGCGCTGATCGCCGATGCCGCATCGCGCAACGGCCCGGGACGCCGGGCGGTGAGCACCAGGTCGTAGCCCGCCTCGCCCAGCAGGTGGGCCGTCGCCAGTCCGATCCCACTGCTCGCTCCGGTGATGATCGCTCGCCTTGGTTCGTGGGTCACGGCGCTGAGGGTACCCGTGGTCGGACCTCCCGGCTTCGGAAATCTGTTGCGCTGCGATCGCCGCCGAGGTCCGAGCGTCGTGGACGAAGGCGCATGTTGGCGAACCCTCCTTGGTGGACGTACGATGGCCGGACATCCCACCCACGGGGTGATCGGAGCGAACAATGGCACCAACCCGGACCCGCACGCGGCGCCTCGAGTTGCGAACCACCGAAGCCGAACGTGATCTCATCGACCGTGCCGTCGCCGAACAGGGCACGGACCTCACCAGCTTCGTGGTGGCAAACCTCACGCTCGCCGCGCGCCGGGTCCTCGCCGACCGCACGACGTTCCACCTCGACGACGACGCGTTGCGCGCCTGGGAGGCCGTCAACCGGCGCCGGGCCCGTGCCCTGCCCGGGCTTCGGCAACTCGTCGAGCGCCCGTCACCGTTCGAAGACGGGTGACGGGCTACCGGGCGCCGAGGCCGCTCGGCCCGGAGCACGACCTGTCGGCGTTCCGGTGCCGCTCGATCGAGCAAACCGAGTGGCTGCGTGAACACGCACGCGCATCGCATGCGACCGGGACGACCCGCGTCCAGGTGGTCACGTCGACCGATTCGGATGGGGTCGTCGCCTACTACGCCTGGTGCATGGCCTCGGTCGCGCTCGCGGAGGTTCCCCCGCGCGCACGCCGTGGCGCGGGTCGCTATCCGGAACCCGTGGCGCTCCTCGCTCGCCTGGGTGTCGCTACCGCCCACGAAGGATGTGG
>JAFDWI010000008.1 GCA_018268545.1 Actinomycetota bacterium | reverse complement strand
TCGACATCCCCTGAGGCCCGCGCCCCCTCGCTGGAGGAGCCCCGGCTCGAAGTACCCGCCGAGCCACCGAGCCGCGGCTCCCGCGGGAGTCACCGATCACCCGCCGGACATCGAGCGCCCTCCAAGGGCCGCCTCGTTTGCGTGACCCGGCTCTGTCACAGGTGCCCTCTACGGTGGGGTCATGGCATTTCCCGGACCGGTCGCGCTCGGACGCGGGGTCGTCGTCCACATCGATGCGCCGGTACCCGAAGTATGGCGCGACGCGCCCGTGGTCACGATCGATGATGCGGCGCTGGCCGACCCGCGTGCCGTGGTCGACCAGTTGCACCGCCTGTGGGTCGCCCGCGCGCCCGGCGTGGTTGCCCTCGGCGTGGACCCTGGCCGGTTCCGGTCGCCCGAGTCGATCACCGACGAGGTGTGGCGACTCACCGCCGACACCGAACCGTTCTTCGATCGTCTGCACTTTCTGGTCTGGGCCAACAACTACGACGCCCGGGCGGCCGGCGATCCGATCTGGTGGTGGGGACGCAAGGCAGCCCGGCTCGGAGCCATCGAAACGCCCGGTGGCCCTGCCGATGTGGTGCTCGACGACGGCACCGCCGCATTCATCGACGGCGGCCCTCGTGGCCCGGTTGTCAACCCCGCCGATCCGGGCGTGGGCGGGCCACCGCGCGCACTCCCCGAGGGCTCGACCGTGATCGCGAGCGAGACGGTCGACGCGGGCCGCCTCACCCCGGATGTCGACCCGCGGCCACCGACCGCGGAACTCGCCCCCGATCAGCTCGCAGCGGTCACCCACCGCGCCGGGCCGGTCCGGGTCATCGCACCCGCAGGATCGGGCAAGACCCGCGTGCTCACCGAACGGCTCCGCCACCTTGTCATCGACCGGGGCTGGGGCTCCGACAGTGTGCTCACCGTCGCGTTCAACAAACAGGCCCAACTCGAGGCCGAAGCCCGTACCCGGGATTTTCAACCCCGGGTCCGAACCCTCAACTCGCTCGGACTGTGGGTGTTGCGACAACACCGAGGGTCGATGCCCCGGGTGCTCGATGAGCGCGAGTGTCGGCGGATCATCGACTCGTTGTTGCCGGGCAAGCGGGTGCATCGGGCGAACACCGACCCGATCGGGCCGTACCTCGAAGCGCTCGGTTCGGTGCGCCTCGGGCTGTGCGCGCCGAACGACGTCGAGTCGATGCGAGACGACGTCGACGGGTTCGCCGAGCTGTTCGGGCCGTACCGGCAACGACTCGCCGACCAGGGCGCGGTCGACTTCGACGAACAGATCTACGGCGCGATCGAGGTGTTGCTACGCGACGGCGCGTTCCGTCGGAGCATCCAGGCGCAGTGTCGACATCTGTTGGTGGATGAATTCCAGGACCTCACCCCAGCGCACGTGCTGTTGGTCCGACTGTGTGCACTGCCCGCGTTGGACGTGTTCGGGGTCGGCGACGACGACCAGGTCATCTACGGCCACAACTCCGCCGACCCAGGGTTCTTGATCGACTACGACGCGCTCTTCCCGGGAGCCGCGTCGCATCCGCTCACCGTCAACTACCGGTGCCCGACCGCAGTCGTCGACGCCGCGCGCAACCTGGTGGGCTACAACCACCGAAGGGTCGACAAGACGATCACCGCCGGGCCGACCGCCGACGATGCGACCGACCGGCTGGTCGTCACCCATCACGAACCCACCGAGGCGAGCGCGGCGCTGCTCGACACCGTTCGCGGGTGGCTGGACACACCCGACGTCGCACCCGCGCAGATCGCGGTGCTGTGCCGGGTGAATTCGCTGTTGTTGGCGCCCCAGATCGCACTGGTCGACGCCGGCTACCCGGTCTCGTCGGTCCTGGCACCGAACATCCTGGCCCGAACCGGGTTACGCGCGGCACTCGCGTACCTGCGTCTCGCCATGGCCCGGGACCGCATGGCGGCCGCCGACATCACCGAGATCCTGCGCCGCCCGACCCGGGGGCTTCCCCGCTGGTTTCCCGATCGGCTCGAAGGGCGTGCCCACTGGTCGCTTTCACAACTGCGAGCCATCGCGGACCGGGTCGCCGACAAAGATGCCCGCAAGGTCGAACGCCTTGCCGACGACCTGGCACTCGTAGCCGCGGCAGCGCGGCACGGCACGACCCGAGGGATCCTCGAGGTGGTCCGCGACGAGATCGGGCTCGGCTCCGCGATGGGCCTGTTGGATCATTCCGGCGCGTCAGGGGGGCAGGGGTCGAGCCACTGCGACGACCTCGAAGGTCTGCTCGCGGTCGCGGATCTGCACCCCGACCCGGTCGGATTCGAAGCCTGGCTGTCGGATCTGCTGGCCCGCCCCGACGACCCCGGGGGCATCACCCTGTCGACGATCCACCGGGTCAAGGGGCGCGAGTGGGATCACGTGGTGATCGTCGGCGTGGTCGACGGCATCGTGCCGCATCGGCTCGCCGTCGACATCGAGGAGGAACGGCGGGTGTTGCACGTGGGGATCACTCGCGGTCGGCGCCGGGTGGCGGTGCTGGCCGATCGGTCCCGTCCGAGCCGTTTCGTCGACGAACTCGCCGGAACCGCACCCAAGAGCCGACCGCGGCCGACCGGCGCGTCGGGCACCGCCGCGGCGTCGACGGCCGGTGCGCGATCCGCCGGTGGGCAACGCGCCAGCGCGTCGACGAAGCGGGGTCGCGCCGAGACCCAGCCAGGCCATGTCGCGACGCTCGGGCTGTGCATCACCGCATCCGGCGGACACACCGGGGACGTCGAAGGCGCGGATGGTTCCGGGGTGTTGATCCGGTTGGCCGGCGGCGGAACGCTGCGGGTCCGTTACGGAGAACGCGTCGAGGTCGACGGGGTCCGTCGCCCCCTGAGCGCACCGGTCGAGTTGTGGGGTGACGCCGCCGCGGCCGAAACAGCGTTGCGAGCGTGGCGGACAGGCGAAGCGAAAGCAGGCGGAAAGCCCGCCTACACGGTGCTCTCGGACGCGCACCTGCGGGGCATCGCGCTCGCACGACCGACGTCCGCGGCGGAGCTCGCCGCGTGCGACGGGATCGGACCGGTCAAGTTGGAACGTTGGGCCGACGACATCCTGGCCGCCCTCGACGAAGTCGGCTGAAGCACCCGCCGAACCACCGACGCGATCGACCGCCATCGGTGAAGCGCCTCGTTCGTCCGAATCTGATCCGGTCTGGCTCCCCCGACCTCAGCGGGCCGGGCCGAGGCCGTGACGGCGCCGATGTCGATGCGGGTGCCGATGATGCGCATCCGCGACATGTTCGTGGCGATGCACAAGCGGCTCGTGTCGGTGAACGTGCGTGTGCGGCGCAACCGGGTCGACGCCCGGAGGATGCTCGTGGAGGTGATGGGCATCGTGGACGTGGCGATGCTCATGCACAATCTCGTCGTGGGTGTGGATGTGACTGTGACGTTCGGTCACCATTGCGAATGCGCCAACGGCCATCAAGACCATGGCGATCCCAGCGATTGCCGTGAACGGTTCGCCGATCGCGACGGCGACCGCAACCCCCGCGAACGGCGCGGTCGCAAACAACGCGGCCTCGCGGGCCGCGCCGATCAACCGCAACGCGTAGGCGTCCGCGAGAATGCTCACCCCGTAGCTGAGCGCGCCGAGGACGAGCGCCGCGCCCACAACCCCGATGGTCGGTCCAGGACTGTGCCGGGCGAATGCGATCAAAAGGTTGACCAGCGCGGCGATGGTGGCTTTCGCGCGAACGATGCTGACCGGGTCGCGCAACGTCAATTGTTGGGTGACGTTGTTGTCGATGGCCCAACACACACACGCCAGCGCAATCAGTCCAACGCCGACTGGGTTCCGCCCGAGCGAATCGGGCGCTCCGGCGAGCAGCGTGGCCCCGGCCACGATCAACGACCCGGCAATCCAACCGCGTCGCCCGAGATGTTCGCCGAAGAACCACACGGCGACCACAGCGGTGAATGGAGCCTCGAGGTTGAGCGTCAGCGCTCCCGTTGTGCCGCTGACGTGGCGCAACCCGACGAGCATCAAGACCGGACCGATCACGCCACCGAGTCCGATGATCACGGCCATTCGTGGAACGTCGCTTCGCTGCAACGGGGCTTCGTCACGCCGGGCGGCGCTGCCGAACATCCACAACGCCAATGCCGCCCCTGCGTACAGGATCCCAGCCAGAAGTTGCGGATCGGTGTGGCGCACGAGGCGTTGCGCGACCGGTGCGCTCGCGCCGAAGGCAACCGCGCTCGTCAAACCTACGATCGCGCCGGTTGTCGAACGTCGCACGGGCGAACGCTACCGCCGCCCCGCCGCTCCCCAGCGGCGAACTTCGGCCAACGAGGGTCGCCGAGCGCGCCTGTTTGGCCGAAGTTCGGGTGGGCGAGTTGGCGCGAGCGCTCGGTGGCGGGTTGCCCGGTCTGGTGACGGTAATTTGACCGGCGATGGCGAAGCTGCCGCCGTATCGGCGTCTCGAAGATCTTCCCGGTGTCGGCAAGGCCGTCGCCGACGACTACCGACGACTCGGTGTCGTCGACGCTGCCGCCGTTGCAACACACGATCCGTTCAGGTTGTACGAGCAACTCCAAGCGATCGACGGTCCGACCGATGTGTGCATGCTCTACACCTTCCGCTGCGCCCACTACGCGGCATCCACACCGGACCCCGACGTCGACCTGCTCGCCTGGTGGGTTTGGAAGGACCGCTGAGCGCCTCGACGCTTCATGGAGCTCACAAACGTTGCACGTTGCCGGCATTCCGGCGCGTTTCGTGGGGTAGGCAAACCCTTGCAGGACCTCCCCCGATCGGCGCATCCGCGACGGCTGAACCCGCATCCCGTGCGGTATATCCTTGCTGTATGTCGGCGACTCGAACCCAGGTCTACCTGACCGAGGAGCAGAGGACCAGGATCGACCGCGTGGCCGCCGCCGGGGGGCTGACGATGGCTGAAGTCATCCGTCGAGCGCTCGACGCCTACCTCGATCACGAGGCCGACCCAGCATCTGCTCTGGCCGCGACCTTCGGTGCCGCGCCCGACGCGGAGGTCCCATCTCGCGACTCCTGGCGCCGTGGCTGACCTTCTCATCGACACCGACATCTTCATCGATCATCTCCGTGGCGCCCGTGCGATCCGGCCCGGGAAACATCGCCTGCACTATTCGGTCATCACCCGAGCCGAGCTCTTCGCGGGCAACACCGCGACCGGCTTGGCCTCCCAGCTCCTCGCACCCTTTCGGGAAGTGGGCGTGGATCGCGACATCGCGGAGCGGGCCGGACGGGTCGCGCGTGAGTTCGGCCTTCGACTCCCCGACGCACTCATCGCCGCGACCGCACTCGAGCACGGGCTCCACTTGTCGACGCGAAACGTGAAGGATTTCGAATCGGTCCGTGGGCTTCGGCTTCGCGCACTCGCCTGAACCCATCAACCGGGCACGCGCCTACGCCGCACACCGCCCAATCCCCACCCCTGGCGAACTTCGGCCAACGGGGGTCGTCGAGCGCGCCTGTTTGGCCGAAGTTCGTGGAAATGTGCGTCAAGTGCCGGTGTAGTCCGGGGCGCGTCCCTCGAGCCATGCGGCGCCGGCTTCGGCCAGGTCGTTCGACGCGAGGCAGCGCAACTGGCCCGCCCCGGCTGCGGCGAGACCCGCTTCGATCCCGTCGACGTTTGCCGCGACGGCACGCTTCACCGCTGCGACCGCAAGCGGTGGCCGGGCCGCGAGGCGCAGCGCAAGCTCGTCGACCGCCGAGTCCAGATCGGCGCGGGGCACGACCCGGTTCACGACACCCAGCCGCAACGCCTCATCGGCGTCGAGGCGCTCGGCGAGCCACATCAACTCCTTGGCCTTGGCAGGACCGACCAACTCGGGCAGCCACACCGTGCCACCCAGATCGGGCATCAGGCCCCAGTTCGTCTCCAGCAGCCCCATCGAAACATCGTCTGCGGCGATCCGCAGATCGCACGCCAACGCGAGCTGACAACCCGCACCCAGCGCGTGGCCCTGCACCGCGGCGATCGTCGGATACGGCGTCTCGGCCAGCCACGAGAAGCTGTACTGGACCCGGCGAACCATCGCGGTGGAATCCAGACCCTCCAGGTCGTCCGCCGCTGCCGAGCCGAAGAAGTCGGTGAGCACGGCGGTGTCCAGACCCGCCGAGAACGACCGACCGGCGCCCGACACGATCAACGCGCGGATCGACGTGTCGCTCCCGATCGCGTCGCCGATCTGGCGCAGCTCGAACCACATACGGTGGGTCTGCGCGTTCAACTTCTCGGGGCGCTCCAGCCGAAGCCGGGCGATGTGCCCGTCACGGGTGAGCGACACCACCGCAGGCGTGGCACCCTCGGCGTTCACGACAGGATCTCGGCGATCTGCTCGAACTGGAAGGCCGGTCCGCCCAACAGCGCGGTGGTGATCACGGTGGACTTCCACACTTCGGCCTCCTCGATGACTTTGCCCAGAGGTCCGATCAAGGCGACGTCCTCGACCAACGCGAGCGGCACCGCGGCGATCGCCTCGGCCTTCTTGCCATCCAGGTACAGCTCCTGGATCCGGGCGCATTCGGCCTCGTAACCGAGTCGGGCGAACACGTCGTAGTGGAAGTTCGCACCCTTGGCGCCCATCCCACCCACATACAGCGCGAGCATCGGACGCAGGAAGTCCGCGCAGCCCTCCAGGTCGTCGCCGATGATCACCGGCACCGTCGAGATCACCTCGAACCCATCGAGGCCGCCGTGGCGGCTCGAGTCACGGGCGAAGCCTTCAGCCAGCGCTTCGCGGTAGTAGGCGTCGGCCTTGGGTGAGAACCAGAACGGCAACCAACCGTCGGCGATCTCGGCGGCCAAGGCCACGTTCTTGGGTCCCTCGGCGGCGAGCATGATCGGCAGATCCGCGCGCAAGGGGTGCACGGTCGACTTGAGTGCCTTGCCCAGTCCGGCCCCACCAACGAGCGGCAGCTGGTACTGGTCGCCGTCGTGGACCACCGGCCCCTCACGTCGAAGCACATCGCGCACGATCTCGACGTACTCACGGGTTCGGGCCAGCGGGCGCGGGTAGGGCTGTCCGTACCAACCTTCGACCACCTGGGGACCCGACGCGCCCAGCCCGAGAATGAACCGTCCACCCGACAGGTGATCCATGGTCAACGCCGCCATCGCCGCCGCGGTCGGCGTGCGGGCCGAGAGCTGCATGATCGCGGTCCCCAGACGCATCGTCGTGCCGGCGCCCCACCATGCCAGCGGCGAGATGCAGTCCGAACCGTAGGCTTCGGCGGTCCACATCGAGTCGAAGCCCAGCCGTTCGGCTTCGGCGATTCGTTCGTGCACATCGCCCGGCGGGCCCGATGACCAGTAGCCGGTGTTCAGTCCGATCTTCATGACGGGTTCCTCCGAGAGACGGGTGGGTTGCGAGCGGCTCGGGCATCCGGTTCGGGGTCGTCGAACTCCGGCCGCCGACGTTCACCGGGCGACGATAGGGCATGTCGGTGGGGTTCGGTTCGTTCGCCACGCAGCACGCGACGAGTTCCGGTGCAGACGCGCATCAATCGTGCGAGGATTGACCCGAGGGTTCGTCTGCCGGGGGAGCTCGCAGGAGGGGATGCCATGACGTTCACAGCCGATGACCGATTCTTCCGCTCGATCGTGGAGAACGCCAAC
>JAFDWI010000089.1 GCA_018268545.1 Actinomycetota bacterium | reverse complement strand
TGTGACGACCAGCCCTTCGCACTGGTCGGCAACGGGGTCGTCCAGGACGCGCCGATGGCACAGCCCCTCGTGGACTGCGGGTTGGTCTCGGTCTCGGCGTACACGGCGACCTATTCGATGTCGCTCAGCCCGCTGAACGTGTCGCCGGTACCGAACCCGGGGAACAAGTACGCGACCGGCGATGCCGCCTACTTCGCGAAGAAGTTCCCCGACGCGATCAAGAAGTCGGCGATCTTCTACCCGACGACGGCAGCCGCTGCCAACCAGGGGGAGCGAGCCGTGCAGGCACGCGAGAAGCTCGGGTACAAGTTCGTCTACACGAACACCTACCCGTTGATCCAGAACGACTGGAAGACCCAGGTCCAGGCGCTCAAGAACAAGGGCGTCCAGTACGTGACGATGGTCGACACGGTGAACGCGGCGATCGGCATGTTGCAGGCGATGCAGGACGCCGACTACCACCCGAAGGTCATCGACCTCGGCCAGCAGTACTACGACACGACGCTCACCGCTTCGGGCGTCGCGAACGGTGTGTTCGTCCAGTCGAACACCCAACCCTTCGAGAACCCGTCGGCGGCGATCACGCAATATGTGAACGAACTCAAGCAGGCGGCACCGGACACGCCGGCGACCTCGTTGGGAGTGCAGGCGTTCTCGGCCGGCCTGTTGTTCGCGACGGCGGCGAAGGAACTCGGATCGAACCTCACCCGGAAAGGGCTGCTCGAAAAGCTGCACGCGATCCACGAGTGGGACGGCGGTGGGCTGCATCCCATCCAGGACCCGGGTGGGAACAAGGTGAACTCGTGCACCATGATCCTCAAGATCACGGACGGGAAGTTCACGACGCTGTATCCGGGTGGTGACTCGAACGATCCGGCCAAGAGCTTCTCGTGTGACCCTGACGCCGTCATGGACGTCCACGGTGACTGGGGTCCCGTGCCGAAGTTGAAGTGACCGGGGCATTGGTTCGCTCAGGATCCAGCCTGCTCGACTCGAGTCGCGCACGGCGCAAGTCCGGTCGATCACCGGCGGGCGGCTGACCGGATGCACCTCGCGCAGATCATCCAGTTCACGATCCTCGGGCTCGCGACCGCCGGCATCTACGCCGTGGCCGCATCGGGCCTGGTCGTCACCTACCAGACCTCGGGAATCTTCAACTTCGCCCATGGCGCGATGGGGATGATCATCGCGTACGTGTACTGGGACCTGCGGGTCCGACGACACGTTCCCGGACCACTGGCGCTGGTGATCGCGCTGTTCGTCGTCGCTCCGCTCCTCGGCGCGCTCGTCGAACGGCTCCTCATGCGGCACCTGGCCGGCTCCTCGGTGATCACCAGGATCGTCATCACCATCGGTCTGCTCGTCGGTCTGCTCGGCGTCGCCCAGGTGCTCTGGTCGGGCAACATCACCCCGGTCCCGAAGCTGCCCCGGTTCTTCGGCGACAACGTCCTCCGATTCAGCGGCGTCAGCCTTCCGTGGCATCAGGTCGTCGTGCTGGTGTGCGCGGTCCTCGTCGCGATCGGGTTGCGGATCATCCTGAAGAAGTCACGACTCGGTGTCGCGATGCGAGCGGTCGTCGACGACCGGGACCTTGCGGGGCTCAACGGCTGCAACCCTGCCCGGACCTCGATGGCGTCGTGGATGCTCGGCTCCTTCCTGGCCGGGCTGGCCGGCATCCTCATCGCACCGTCGCTGGGGAACCTCGATCAGGCGACCCTGACACTCCTGGTGATCAATGCGTTCGCCGCGGCGATGGTCGGTCGGTTGCGAAGCCTGCCGCTGACGTTCCTGGGAGCGGTGATCCTCGGGCTGGCGAGTTCGTACATGGACCTGATCGGCTCCCACATGACCACGATCCCGACGTGGTACAGCGACGTGCGCGGGTCGTTGCCGACGATCCTGTTGTTCGGCGTGCTGATCTTCATCCCACAGGATCGCGTCCGGGTCTCGGCGGCGGTCGAGCGGCTCGGTCGGATCCCGCGGCCATCGGTTGCCAAGGCACTGACCGCCTCCGCGGTTGTCCTGGTCGTCGTCGTGATCGTCTCTTCGCTGTTGACCGGCGCGAATCTCCGGGCGCTGGGACTCGCGGTCGCGCTCGCGATCGTCATGCTTTCCTATGTCCCGCTCACGGGTTATGCGGGGCAGATCTCGCTGGCGCAGTTGACCTTCGCAGGGTTGGGCGCGTACATCGCGGTTCGCGTCGTCGGTCCGAACGGTTCGTTGCTCGGTCTGGTGGTCGCGTTCGTCGCGGCCGCGATCATCGGTGCGCTCGTCGCACTACCGGCGTTGCGGCTCAGGGGCCTGTATCTCGCACTTGCCACGATGGCCTTCGCATTGGTCGTCGAGAACGTGGTGTTCGCCGGTGACGCGCCGTTCTCGAGTGACTCCCGACCCTTCGGTCGACCGACGTTCCTCGCGGGCCAGCACGCCTACCTGTTGTTCATGACCGCGATCTTCGTGGCGTTCGGTCTCGGCGTGTTCGCGCTCCGTCGAAGCGCATTCGGCCGTCGCCTCCAGGCCATGAAGGATTCACCGGCGGCCTCGGCGACCATCGGGATGAACCTGGTCGCCACCAAGCTCGCCGTGTTCGCGCTGTCGGCCGGGATCGCCGGCGTCGGCGGGTATCTGCTCGGATGCTGGAAGGGTCAGGCCGGCCAGAGCGACTTCAGCCTCATCAACGGCGCTCTTCCCGGGCTCGCGGTCCTGCTGCTGACGGTCGTCGGCGGGATCGCGGTGATCTCCGGTGCATTCGTCGGGGCGATGTTCCTCGTCGCGATGCCGCGCCTGGGCGAGATGGTTCCGTCGTTGAACAACATCATGATGATCCTGCCGGGTTTCGTCGGCGTGACCCTCGCGCGCAATCCCGATGGAGCCGTGATGCAGGTGGTCGATCGCTTCCGTGAGCGCTTCGGCGGCTCCGCGACCGAAGCAGTCGGTGATGCACCGAGCGACGATGGTGCCACCGTCGAGGTGCTCGGTCCCGAGGCGTTCGTCATTGCAGGTGCCGCCCCGAGTCGCGCTCAGCTCGATGCGCTCGGTGACGGGCTCGGCGTGACCGGGGAGCAGTGCGGTGCCGTTGCTTGACGTTTCCGACGTCACCGTGCACTTCGGTGGCAACATCGCGCTGGACTCAGTCGCGTTGTCGGTCGAAGCCGGTTCGGTCACCGGACTGATCGGGCCGAACGGCGCCGGAAAGACCACGACCTTCAATGTCATCACCGGACTGCAGCCGGTGACGAGTGGCTCGGTGCGACTCGCCGGTGAGGACATGTCGCGGCTGAGCCCGTACAAGCGGGCACGTGCCGGAATCGCCCGGACGTTCCAGCGGCTCGAGAGTTTCGGGTCGATGACGGTGCGTGAGAACGTGCTGGTGGCCGCCGAGCTCCGTCGCGGGCGCAACGGGCCGCGTCCCGGACCGTTCGCGGATGCACTCTTGGAACGTTTGTCGTTGACCGATGTCGCCGGCGTCCGAGCGGACGGTCTCCCGACCGGTCGGGCTCGGCTCGTGGAGATCGCCCGGGCCCTCGCGACGCGGCCGAAGCTGTTGCTGCTCGACGAACCCGCATCGGGGCTGTCCGATGGTGAGAGCGAATCGTTGGCGGAACTGCTCACCGAACTGGCCGAAGGCGGCTTGGCGATCCTGATCGTCGAGCACGACGTTCCGCTCGTGATGCGGGTCTGTCATCAGATCTTCGTGCTCGCTTTCGGAGCGATCCTCACCTCGGGGTCGGCGGCCGAGATCCAGGCCGACACCCGCGTCCAGGAAGCGTACCTGGGCACCATCGAAGGTGGTGGGTGATGGCCGAGCACACCCCGTTGCTCGAGTTGCGTGGCGTCCACGCCTCCTACGGTCGGATCGAGGTGCTCCACGGGGTCGACCTCTCGCTACCCGCGGGCAAGGTGCTGGCGCTCCTGGGACCCAACGGGGCCGGGAAGTCGACGACCCTCAAGGTCTTGGGCGGGCTCGTCCCGGCGACGCACGGTTGCATCCATCTCGCCGGTCGTCACATCAACGGAACCGAACCGCACAAGCTCGCCCGGATCGGGATCGCGATGATTCCCGAGGGCCGGGGGATCTTCCCCCGGCTCACCGTGCAGGAGAACCTGCGGATGGCGAGTTATGCGGGCGTGGACACGGCAACCATCGTCGAACGTGCCTTCGAGCAGTTCCCACGACTCGGTGAACGGCGAGGGCAGCTCGCGGGGACCATGTCCGGTGGCGAACAACAGATGCTCGCATTGGCGCGTGGGCTCGCCACGGACCCGGAGGTGCTCGTCCTCGACGAGTTGTCGATGGGCCTCGCGCCGTTGATCGTCTCGGAGTTGTACGAGCTCGTCGCGCGGGTCGCGGCGACGGGCGTTTCGGTCCTGGTGGTCGAGCAGTTCGCCCGGACCGTTCTGGGGGTCGCGGATCTGGCTGCCATCATGGCGGGTGGTCGCGTCACCGCTGTCGGAAAGCCGTCGGAAATCGAGGCGGAGTTGACCTCCGCGTACTTGGGAGCAGCAACATGACACAAGCAGTGCCAGGACAGACCTCCGATGCCACGAGCACGTCGGCGAGCGACAGTGACCGGGTCCGCCGATTCGAGCGCGACGTCGCCGGGCTCGACGTGCCCGTTGCGGCGGCGCAACGCGAATCGTGGTTGTTGTGGGGAGGTGTCGTGCTCGTGGTCGCCGGCGTGGCTGCCGTCTTCGTCGGGTACTGGGGCGCTTCGGGAACCACGAACGTGGCCGATCAGATGCCCTACATGCTCTCGGGCGGCGCGATCGGGCTCGCGCTCGTCATCGTCGGGTCGGTGTTGATCGGGCGCTATTCGATGGCGAAGTTGTTCCGCTTCTGGCTGGCGTTGTTGGTCGCCGAGCACCGGAGCCAGACCGACCGCCTCATCGAGGCCCTCTCCGACGACCGCAAGGGCGCATCCGGCCGATGAGCGACGATCTGCTCGTCGAACGGCGAGGCGCGATCCTGGTCGTCACGCTCAACCGCCCCGACGCCCGGAATGCATTCAGCGCTTCGATGCTCAAGGGTGCACACGACGCGTGGCACGAACTCGACGAGGACCCGTCGTTGCGGGTCGGTGTCCTCACAGGCGCGGGCGGCAACTTCTGCAGCGGCATGGACCTCAAGGCACTCGGAGAGATGGACGTCGCTCCCTCCGATGCCGACATCACGCCCGAAGGTCACGCCTCGGACCCGCTCGAGATCGCGTGGCACGCGTTGCTCCGGCACTTCCGACCGTCGAAACCGATCGTCGCGGCCGTCGAGGGCTACTGCGTCGCCGGTGGGACCGAGATCCTCCAGGCGACCGAGTTGCGCGTAGCCGCAGCCTCGGCGAAGTTCGCGATCGCCGAGGTGCGTCGGGGCCTGTTCCCACTCGGCGGGTCGACCGTACGGCTGCAGCGCCAGATCCCGTTCACGATGGCGGCCGACCTGTTGCTCACCGGCCGGATGATCGATGCCGACGAGGCCCGACAGATCGGGCTCGTCGGCCATGTCGTACCCGACGGCCAAGCGCTCGACAAGGCACTCGAGCTCGCCGAGGCGATCGCCGAGAACGGTCCGCTCGCGGTGCAGGCCGTGCTCGCGTCGATGCGCGCGACCAGGGACCTCTCCGAGTCCGACGGGTTGGCGAAGGAGCTGGAACTGGGCTTTGCGGTGTTCGCGACGAACGACGCGAAGGAAGGGCCACGCGCCTTTGCCGAGAAGCGGAACCCCGAGTTCACCGGAACCTGACCGATAGCTACGGGTTGCGCCCGCCCACACGAACCGATGAGCGGGACGGGTCAGCGTTTCGGCGCCGTGGAGAAGATGAAGACCTGATCGGTGATGCCGAGTGCCGCGACCTGCCGGTCGAGTCGGTCGGCTTCGGCGTCGCGGTGATGCGCACGGATCAGCACCTGTTTGAGTGGCATGCCCGATTCGTATTCACGAAGTGCGATGCGTTTGTTCTCGGCATGGATCTCGGCCGAACGTCGCTTCATCGTCTCGACGCGGGCTCGCGTGGTCGGATCGAGTGGGTCGATCCGGGCGATGAGTGTGTCCCCGGCGGGGAGGTGCGGGGGCACGTGAACACCGATGCCCTGAACCCGCAGGATCATGTCGGCCCGGCTGGGGACGGTGTCGGTGCGTCGAGGACCACCCATGATGAGAGCTTGGGGGTTCCACGGCGACAACATCGTGAATCCGTGTGACTCCATCCGAGCGACGAAACCCGCTTCGAAACCGGCCCAGACGTCACCGTCACCCCACAGGAGGAGGTACCGGTGCGACTTCGACAGTTTCGGCGCGACCCGGTCGGCGAGGCGTGCGACGTTCCGACCGTATGCGGTGGCCACGGGTTCTGCCGAGGCGAAATGTGGCACGAGCGCCAAGGCAAACGTCGCGACGGCGGCGTAGGCCGCGATCGACACCGCTCGGCGCGCCCGCACCCGAATGCTCACGACGATCGACGTGATGATCGACAACCAGGTTGCCGCGGCGAGCGGGGCGAGCCAGAGGATCAGGTAGTGGGCGATCGGTCCGTAGATGGATGCAACCGCGATGACGGCCGCGACGTTGCACGTCACGACCGTCACGGCAAGGCGCCGCGCGCCGGGGTGGCCTCGGTGACCGGCGATCAGTCCGAGCAC
The DNA here is from genome assembly GCA_018268545.1 of Actinomycetota bacterium. GTDB lineage: Bacteria > Actinomycetota > Acidimicrobiia > Acidimicrobiales > Iamiaceae > JAFDWI01. Next base: position 1,150 of record JAFDWI010000089.1, on the reverse strand, counting down.
GAGGGCCGCGCCGACGGTTCCGATCAACCACGCGACCGGTGCCCGTGGTGGATACGACGACAGCGCTGCCGTCGGGTGTGGCCCGATCCATGCTCCGGGTTTCATGGCACCGGCGACGGTATGGAGCGCGAACGACATGGTGGCGCGGTGACCGTCGTGTGCGAGTTGTGATCGCCAGATCAGCCCGAGGTTCCCTGGGGAGCCGACAAGTTGCTGGATGATCGCGGGAAGCCAGAACACCGCGAGGACGCCGATGGTCCATGTGAGGGTCTTCCGTCGACGCCGGACCGGCGAGATCAGGTCTCGGCGGTGTCGGATGACCAAACCGACGATCGGCACGGCTGCGCTGGCGGCGACGAGCGGTGCATAGCCGATGTGCGTCTGGACGGCGAACGAGGTCGCTGCTGCGAACCACGGAGTCAACGCGACGTCGCCGTCGAGTATCGCCCAGGAGCAGAGGATCGCGAGGAAGAACGGCATGACGGGGACCACGGGGTTCCACGGGTCGATCATCTCGTTCGGCCCCTGCGACATGATCAAGGTGAGGGTCGCGAGCCCCCCCAACACGAGGCCCGGTCGACCCAGACGCCGCTTCACGATGATCACGGCACCCGCTGCGCACGCGGCGTTGATGATCCCGGTGGTCACGTACATGCCGATCGGACCGATCGTCCGTGTCAGGGGCGCAAACGCGTAGAACATCCACGGACCGGGATGGTTGAAGTAGTACCGGCTGTAGGGTCCGACGAGGGGTGTCGCCGATGTTCCCACGTCGGTGGTGCGCAGGTATTCGATGGCCAGATCCGAGGTCGGCCACCACGACGCGTGGAACCCGGCCACGATTGCAACCACCACCGGGGCCAGCACCAGTGTCACCAGCCAGAAGCCGGGTGTGGTCGCGATGCGGCGGGCGTCGAGACGGCGATCCGGAATCGATTCGACGGCGGTGTCGGACGTGGGTGCTCCCTCGTTACGAATGAAGTGCATCGACCGGCTCGCCGGCGGATCCGTTGACGGGTGCCCAGCCTAGTGGTGTGTCTTTCAATTGGCGGCGTGGGATCGGCGACGATCCGCTCCGGATGCGAGGACGCAGGAGGAAGGCGCACACGTAGCGTGCGCCGACGACGAGGACGACGCAGGCGGCCGCGTA
>JAFDWI010000088.1 GCA_018268545.1 Actinomycetota bacterium | reverse complement strand
GTCGATCATCCCGCGCAACGAACGATCACGTCGGGTGATGGAAAAGTTGGACTTTCGCTGCGAGGGTGTGGCGGAGCGCTACCTGGAGATCAACGGCGTGTGGGAGGACCACGTGCGCTATGCGATGACCACCGAGGAGTGGGAGACGCGACGCGACGAACTCGAGGGGGCGTGGTTGTGAACGACGGGCGTCTCAGGCGCGCAACCGGTCGGCACCCTCGGATCGGGTGATCGACCAGATCTGGTCGTCGAACTCGCGCGCCACGGCGTCGTCGAGGCTCGCCAGGTTTCGTGTCTCGGCCATCGTGGCCTTGACCCGTTCGAGGAGCGCACGGTCCCCTTCGGCGGCACGGGCGGCCAACTCGCGCGCCCGCTCTTCGAGGTCCGAGGAGTCGACGACCTCGAGGACCAGGCCGTTGCGCAGCGCGCTCTGCGCGCCGAAGGGTTGACCGAACAGGATTGCGGCCGCCGCGGCCTGCGGTGCGACGAGGCGTTGGAGGAGCCATGTGTGGCCGCCACCGGGGTGGAGTCCGATCTGTACGAACCGCGGGTCGAACACCGCTCCCGGACCGGCGATGCGCACGTCGCACGCCATCGCGAGGTTCATGCCGGCCCCGACCGCGGGGCCGTCGACGGCCGCGATCGTCGGGAGCGGGCACCGAGCGACCCGGAGGAATCCCTCGTAGACGGCGCCAAGCACCTCGCGGGCCCGTTCGGCCGAGCCGGTGGCATCCGCGAGCAGCGAACGGTCCGCTCCGGCACAGAAGGCCGGCCCGTTCGCGGTCAGCACGATCGCGTGCACGCCCCGGGCGGCCTGTACGGCATCGAACGTGGCGATGAGTTCGGTGACCAGGTCGCTCGACAATGCATTGCGGCGGGAGGGGTCGTTCAATCGAACGACGGCGAAATGCGCGGTCAGGTCCAGCTCGACGAGAGACATGGGTTCAGCTCACCTCGGAGGGTTCGTCTCGGATCACGGCAGGGGAGTGGCGGAAGAACTGTTCGACATCGCGTTCGTAGCGGTAGGTGCGCCGGGTGTCGCCGATCGTCGAACGGAGCCGGAGTGCTTCGGCGAATGCCCTGATGGCACCCGCCGAAGTGTAGGCGTAGGAAAATCCGGTCTCCTTCAGACGCGAGTTGTCGACGCCGCGGCCGTAGCGGAGCAGCGAGAGCAACTCGTCAGGAAGGTCGACGCCGAGGCGGCGCAGGGGGAGCGCCGCGAGTTCGGTCGCGATCGGAGGCATCGGCACGGTGCGCTTCCCACAGATTCGGGCGATCTCGCTCCAGGGCAGCATGCCGTCGCCGGTGACGTTGAAGATCCCGGGGATGCGCCCGTCGAGCACGTGGACGATCGCCCGGATCACGTCGTCCTCGTGCACGAGTTGGAAGCGCGGGTCGAAACCGAGGATGGACGGGACGACCGGGAGCTGCAGCGCGTTGGTGAGCGGCGTCACGATCGTCGGGCCGATCACGTTCGAGAACCGCAACATCGACACGCACACGTGCGGATTGTCGACCGCGAAGTCCCGCACGTACGCCTCGACCTCGGCGATGTTCCGTTCGACGCGTGTGGTCGGCGGGGTGGAACGTCGGGTGTTCTCGGTGAACCAGACCGGGTCGTGGGGGTCCGATCCGTACACGAGCGCCGAGGATTTCACGACGACACTGCGGACTGTGCTCGACGCCGCGGCAGCGGCGGCGAACAGGTTCATCGTCCCGATCACGTTGATCTCGTGCATGCGACGTGACGGCATCTGGGTGGAGTCGACGACGAGGAAGGTGTGGACGATCGTGTCGATGCGTGCGGCTTTCACGATCCGGGCGAGGATCGAGTAGTCCTCGTCACAGCGGACGTATTCGGTCCGCTCGAGGGGAATCGACGGCGCCGAACGGTCGAGGCCGACGATCACGTCGATGTCGTCGGACGCCTCGAGCTGTTGCGCGACCCGACCACCCCAGAACGTGCCCAGACCGGTGACCAGGATCCGGCGCCCCATCAGCGCAGCTTCCTCATCCGAACCACACCGATCGGCGGCGACGCAACATGTCGTGGAGCGCATCCTGGATCCGGTTCCGGATCGCTTCAGATTCGTCCATGATCCGGTTGCGTGAATACCGCGGTTGGTCGGGTTCGACGTCGAAGGTCACCGGTTCGAGGACCCGGATCGTGAACTTCGCCGGGAAGTACGCCATCGCCGCGAGCGGTCCCAGGACGGGCGCGAGCGCCATGTTCGCGGTGATCGGAAAGTACGGGATCCCGAGCGCTCTCGACAATGCCGGCACCCGTGCGACCACGGGCATCGACTCCTCGGCACCCACCACCGCGATCGGGATGATCGGGACGCCGGCGCGCATCGCGATCTCGACGAACCCGCCTCGTCCGAAACGCCGGAGTTGATAGCGCTGCGACACGTGTTTCGAGGGCCCCTTGGTGCCCTCGGGGAACACGAGCGCGAGCTGATGTTGTTCGCGCAGGAGTCGGTAGGCGTTGTCGGGGTGTGCGACGACGCCACCGCTGCGTGCCCAGAGGGTGCCGACGACCGGCATCGTCCGGAAGACATGGTCGGCAAGGCCGTACACGGGGCGATGCAGGTCCCGTTCGATGCCGTGCATGATCGCCGGCGCGTCCGAGGGGATCGCACCCGCATGGTTGGCGACCAGGAGTGCGCCACCGGTCGAGGGGATGTTCTCGAACCCTTCCCAGGAGACCCGGAACCACTTGGAGTAGATCGGTTCGTACGCCCGGCGCACGAGTTCGCGCATGTGTTCCGAGCGGCCCCACTCGTCGACGTCACCGAAGCGGTCCGGGTCGACCCGGGTGTCGTCGGAGAGCGTGTCGGTGGGTTCGACCACCTGGTGCAGCGGCACCAGTTCGGTCGCCGACGAGCGCTTCGACCGGGCGGGTGATGGTGTCTTCGCGGGGCGTTTCGCCGCCGCGGTCGGGCGCTCGGGCGGGGTCGAAGCCGTCGTCTTGGAAGATGCCGACGAACGTCGTTTCGGGGTCGGGGAGGCCGGAGCGGGTCGCTTCGCTGCCGAGGGCATGGGGCGGATGTTACCGGGCATCCTCGAGGAACGAGGCGCCGACCTCG
>JAFDWI010000087.1 GCA_018268545.1 Actinomycetota bacterium | reverse complement strand
GACCCGTCGATCTTGACCCGGTCGGTGATCCTGGGGTGTGCCGGGTCGGACGCGTCGAGCAAGGTGACGGTGAGGAACCCGGTGGTCGCCTGGGACGCGGAGGGGTCGTCCGGAACGGGCTTGGATGTCTCGGTCTGTGATCCGAACACAGCGACCCGGTTGTCGTCGACCAGAAGTGATTGCGCCGATGTCGCGACGTCCGCGACGTTGCCTTGGCCTTTGGCCGCGTTGATCGGTGCGGCGACCGCCGTGGTCGAGACGACCTGTAGGTTCGTCGCGTCGGTGATACGCAGGTTGCCGTTGCCGTCCAGGTCGTAGATGAGCTTGCCGACCGCTTTCACGTGGTCGAGTTCGTCGACGCCGGACACCTGAACGTTGGTGCCGAGCGTCTCGCCACTCGCGGCGCCGGCGTTCTGCGACTTTTCCTGGTCGACCGAATCGGAGGCCGAGGCGAATGCCTCGCGAACGGGCACGAATCGTTCATCGCCGAAGCCGCCGAAGCCCTGGCTGCCCACGTGGCGTGCCCCCACCGCTCGCAGATTTCCGATCAGCGCGTCGCATCCGGGAAAGGACTGCACGGCGGCAACGAGGTGCACGGTGGTCGGGTCGACCGGTTTGGCGGGAAGTCCGGCCAGGAAGGCGTCGACGTGTTTCGCGTCGACGGTGTCGCGACCGGTGGCGAGTTGTGCTGACCTCGGCCCACGATCGACCGCCACCGCCACCCCGCCGATCACCAACACGAGTGCCAGCGCGACACTGAGCACGCCGCGCCGCCTGCTGCGACGTCGCAGCACCGCCATCGCGAGCGCACCGGCGTCGAGCGGGTCGGCCGCGTGACGTAACCGACGGCCGGCTTCGCCGAGGGTCTGGTCGAGGTCGCTTCCGGGATCTTCGTCTGTTTCGTGGTTCACGACGCACCTCCTTGTGGGTTTGTACGCGGTTCGACACAGGGGGTCAGCGCCCCGGATTGACGCAATGTGACGCGGGCACGATGCAGCAGCGACTTCACCGCGGTCTCGCTCAGGTGCATCGTCTCCGCGATGTCGGCGATTGCGAGATCAGCGGCGTACCGCAACGCGACGGCCGCGGCCTGGTCGCGGGGCAACCGACGCACCGCTGCCCAGATCTCCGCGTCTTCGATCTCCCTGAGTGGATCGTCCGGCTCGGGCGCTGCCTGGCCCGAAATCCGAACGAGGGCTCTGGACTCGTTGGTGCTGCGACGCTTCGCCGAGATGGCGGCGTTGATCGCCACGCGTCGCACCCAAGCTCCGGGACGGTCGAGGTGCGACACCCGGCGCCATCGTACGAAGGCCCGTTCGAAGGCGTCCTGGACGATCTCCTCGGCCCGTGCCCAGTCGCCGACGATCACCACGACCGCGGCGGTCAGGCCTCTGCTCTCGGTTTCGACCAGCTCGACGAAGTCCACGGTTGCACGCTCCTGGTGACACACACGCACCGGGACCCGAAATGGTCGCGCACGCCGCCCGCCTCTGCCCCCGCCCCGTCCTGATCTGCGGGATGTTCGGGTGGTCAGAGCCGCCCGAACATCCCGAAGATCGCCCGGGGTCGGCGCCGCGGGCTCGGGATGGCGGAGATGAGGGACGGAGCGGATGTGTCGGTCCCGTAGGCTGCATACCCATGAAATACGTGGTCTGCGTGCCCGATGGCTGTGCCGACGAGCCGGTGGAAGAACTCGGTGGCCGCACGCCACTCGACGTGGCCGACATGCCGAACCTGCACCGGCTCGCGGCGACCGCCGAGGTCGGCCGTGCCGCGGTCATCCCCGAAGGGATGGCGCCGGGCAGCGATGTGGGCAACATGTCGATCCTCGGCTACGACCCGGGCGAATATCACACCGGTCGCGCACCGATCGAGGCAGCCGCCCTCGGCGTGACCTTGGCCGATGACCAGGCCGCGTTCCGATGCAACCTGGTGCGCGTCGAAGACGACCACATGGCCGACTTCGCCGGTGGACACCCCACCAGCGACGACGCCGCGCAGGTCGTGGCACGCCTCCAGGATCAACTCGGTGGCCCCACGCCCGACGGCGAGGTGACCTTCCACGCAGGTGTGCAGTACCGCCACATCACGGTCACCCCGTCGGCCTGGGCCGATGCGACCTGCACGCCGCCACACGACCTGTCCGACAAGCCGATCGTCCTGCCCACGGGCAAGGCGGCGCCGCAGCTGATCGACCTGATGGACCGTTCTCGTCCGATCGTCGAGTCGTCACCGCTCGCCGCAAACCAGATCTGGCTGTGGGGGCAGGGAACGCGTCCGACGCTGCCTGCGTTCGGCGATGTGCACCGGCTCGATGCCGGGTTGGTCACCGCGGTCGACCTGGTCAAGGGTCTGGGTGTGCTCGCCCGCATGCAGACGCTCCAGGCCGAGGGCGCGACGGGGTGGTACGACACCAACTACGAGGCCAAACGCGACGTCGCTCTGCACGCGCTCGAGGACTGGGCGGACCTGTTCGTCGTCCACGTCGAGGCGACCGACGAAGCCGGCCATGCGGGCAACGTCGCCGAAAAGGTGAAGGCGCTGGAGAACTGGGACCGTCGGATCCTCGCCGGGCTCATCGAAGGTCTCGACTCGATCGGTCCGTGGCGGTTGCTGCTCCTTCCCGATCATGCGACACCCCTACGTCTCAAGACCCACACGCCCGATCCGGTCCCGTACCTGCTCTATGACCGCCAACGTGAGGCGCCCGGTGGTGACTACAGCGAGCGTG
>JAFDWI010000086.1 GCA_018268545.1 Actinomycetota bacterium | reverse complement strand
CGGCTCCGCCGGTCGTGGTCGGTGGCTGTTCACCCGGGGCGAGGTCGCGCACGACCGTGGACACGGTCGTGAACGACTTGCCCGTCACGACCTCGACATAGGGCGCGGTCGAACCGGCGACGGGGACGAGCTCGACCGGACCACTCAGGTGTCGAGCGACGAGCACGGCCGCGGCCTCGTTCGCCGGCGCATAGCGGATCTGGGTCTTCTCCTGGGGCCCGATCCCCTGCGCGGCGGCGTCGCCCGTCTTGTCGATCGAGAACCCGACCCGCTGGAGCGCGCCCGCGACGTTGGCGGCCTGGTGATCCACGCCCGACGCGTTGAGCACCCGGATCGAGACCTGGGCTTCGGGGTTCGTGTCGGTCTCGCCCAGGAAGGCCGCCATGATCGGCTTGGCCGCCACGACGTCGGGGCGGAGGATCGACCCGGCGGTCGGTGACTCCTCGGGGATCCCCGGGTACGACGACGTGGTCAGGTCCTGGGAACCGAAATGGCGGAACTGGTTCGCCAACGCGATGAGCTTGGTCGTCGACAGCCCGGAGTCGACGGTCACGCTGGAGACGACCGAACGCATGATCCCGTCGAGCGTGGTCGGGCTCCGGAACGCGGCGCGCTCGGCCTGGGGGATGGCGGTACGGATGAGGAGTTGCTGGCGGCTGATGCGCCCCAGGTCCGACGTGCCGTCCTGTTGCCAACCGTTGGCGTGCATCTGCGAGGTCGACAGGTACCGCAACGATGACGTGTCCACGGAGTCCCGACCGAGCGTGTTGTACCAGAGGTAGCGCGACCGGGCGAACGCCAGGGCCTGGACCCCGTCGAGCTGATGACACCCCACTGTCGAGATGTCCAGACCGGTGTGGCTGTCCCACATCGGCTTGTCGAAGTAGAGCGTCACCCCACCCATCGCATCGACGAGCTTCTGGAACCCGACGAAGTCGACCTCGAGATAGTGGTTGATCGTGATCCCGAAGTTGTCCTGGATCGTGGCGATCAACGTCGGCACACCGATCCCGAACGCGGCGTTGATCTTGTCGCTCCGGTTCTTCCCCGAAATCGGCACGTACAGGTCGCGTGGGAACGACAACAGACGCGCGGTCCGGGTGGTCGGATCGACCCGGAGAACCATGATCGTGTCGCTTCGTTGACCCGATCCGTTGGGGTTGTTCTTGTATGCCTGGTCGTTCAGGAACGCTCCCGCATCCGGGGAGTTCGCGGTGATCCCGGCTCGTGAATCGGAGCCGACGACGAGGTAGTTCTCGGGTTTGCCGGTCGGGGCACTCGACAACCCGAGATCGATCCGGTTGATCTGCCCGAGGCGCCAGTTGAAGTAACCGACCGTGACGGCGATGACCAGCACGATCACGCTCAGGACCGCCCCCAGGGCGATGAGCGCCCGTTGCCCGCCACTTCGGCGACCGGCCGGGCGATCGGTGTGCCCCGAGGGCATTGACCGGGCCGTGCCGCGCACCGCCTCCGATGCACCGGCGGCACTCCCGGGCCGCCGTTCGACGTGCGGGCGGTCCGGCCCTGGTGGGTCGTCGGTCATGGATGTTCGATCCTACCGATTCTTTCGAGGTTCGACGCGTGCCGGTCAGTGATCGGTGTCACCGGGGCGCGGCTCGCGCGGGAGACCGAGCACCCGCTCGGACACGATGTTGCGTTGGATCTGCGCGGTGCCGCCCCAGATGGTCTCGGACCGCGAAAAGAAGAACGACACCTGGAGCGGCGACGCCGGATAGTCGCGCTTGGTTTCGCGCCGACCGATCCCGGCGATGAACTCGTCGTCGGTCGAGCCGGCGAGGATCTGGCCGTCCATCCCCAACACGTCGATCGCAAGCTCCATCGTGTCCCGGTGCGTTTCGGACCAGATCATCTTGTTGAGTGCGCTCAGTGCTTGCACACCGGGGTCCTTGGACCCCGACAACGTCGCCGACAGCGTGCGGAGCCCGTTGATCCGCATCAACTGGATCCGACTCCACTGGGCGGCGAGGCGCTGTCGGATGATCGGATCGTCGATCCGGCCGTTCGCCCGAGCGAGGTCGATGATCTGATCGAGTTCACGTTCGAAGCGGCGATAGGAAACGGTCGCAGACGACCCACGCTCGAACCCGAGCGTGGTCATCGCCACCTTCCACCCGTTGTTCACGCCACCGACGACGGCGTCGACCGGGCAGCGAGCGCCGTTGAAGAACACCTCGTTGAACTCCGCGGAGCCGTCCGGCTGGACGATCGGTCGAACCTCGATCTCCGCTTGACGCATCGGCACCAACAGGTACGAGATGCCGCGGTGCTTCGGTGCGTCGGGGTCGGTGCGGGCGAGCACGAAGCAGTAGTCCGCATACTGGGCCTGGGTCGTCCAGACCTTCTGACCTTCGATCACCCACTCGTCGCCGTCGCGGGTCGCCTTCGTCGACAACGATGCGAGGTCGGACCCGGCGTTGGGCTCGGAGAACCCCTGACACCAGGCGATCTCACCCGAGAGGATCTTGGGGATGAAGAAACGCTTTTGCTCCTCGGTCCCCCATTGGAGGATCGTGGGGCCGACGAGCGTGTCACCGAAGAAGTCCCCGCGCATCGGCGCATGGGCGCGGGCGAACTCCTCGGCGAGCACCACGTTCTGGATCGTGGAGAGGCCCTTGCCTCCGTACTCGGTTGGCCACGAAGCGCAGATCCAACCGCCCTCGTGCAGCTTGGCCGTCCACTCGGTGTCGAACGCGGCACGCTGGTCGGGGGTCATCGAGAAGTCGTCGTCGAACCATCCGCCAGGCAGGTTGTCGACGAGCCACGCTCGGATCTCGCTGCGGAAGTCCTCGGCGTCGGGCGGGTAGGTCAGATCCACGATCGGTACCTCATCCCGCGACCGGCCCGACGTCGACCTTCGCCTTGCAGGTCGACACGTACTTGTGGAAATTCGGGATCAACTTTTCGAGCGAGTTGGACGGCTTGGTCGGGTTCGCGCGGATCGCATCCTGGGCCTTCTTGAACTGCTCGAAGGGGATACCGGTCGACTTCTTCGTCATCTCGGCATAGATGCAGCCACAGAGCTTCGCGTGGGCTGCCGCGTCAGCGTCACGGCCATTCGTCGACGTCTTGAATCCGTCGGTGCAGCCGGTGACGAAGTTCTTGCGAACCGAGTCGCTGTAGGAGGTCGGGTCGCGGTGGTTCACGCAAGCGGAGGACACCACGATCAAGGCGGCGAGCACGACCGCGAGCGACGAGGCCCGGCGTGCGCGCCCGGGGGCACGCCCGGCGCTGCTCGGAGGGGAAGCGATCATCGCACGAGGTTACCGATGCCCGGTCACGACCCCGAAAGCGCGACGGCCCGAGCGAAGACGGCGTCGAGCATCGCAGGCGTCAGACGACCGGTGAAGGTGTTCTGTTGGCTCACGTGGAAACACCCGAGCAGCGTGCGATCGTCACCGACGCCGACTTCGACACCATGGCCGAACCGGGGCCGCGGTCGAACGTCGAAGTGGCGGGCAACGATCGAGAACCCGAACCCACCGAGCGCCACGATCACCTTCCACGGGATGATCTCGAGTTCGCGTTCGAGGAACGGCCGACACGCGTCACGCTCGGCGACCGTGGGTTTGTTGTCCGGCGGTGCGCACTTCACCGGCGAGGTGACCCACGCATCCCGCAACACCAGGCCGTCGTCCCGGGACAGGCTCGTGGGCTGCGACGCGAGACCGGTGCGATACATCGAGGCATACAGAAAGTCCCCGGACCGATCGCCCGTGAACATCCGGCCGGTGCGGTTCGCGCCGTGCGCCGCCGGTGCCAATCCGACCACCACGATCCGCGCGTCGGGATCACCGAACCCGGGAACCGGTCGACCCCAGTAGTCCTGATCGGCGAACGCCGCCCGCTTGGTCCGTGCGACATCTTCGCGCCACGCGACGAGCCGAGGGCACGTTCGGCACGCGACGATGCGGGCTTCGAGGGCCGCCAATTCGTTCGTCCGGTTCGGGTTCCTGGCCACGGCATCGATGATCGTACGCGCGCCCGACCGGCGGCCACCTCGTCGAGCGGGTAGGTTTCGATCCCAGTGCCCTCCCCCCGAGTTCCGAAACCGACGACCGTGCTGCTCGTCCGACACGGCTCGACGCCGACGACCGGCAAGGTGCTCCCCGGGCGTGCCGCGGGCCTTCACCTCGCCGATCTCGGGCGTGCGCAGGCCGAGGTCGCCGCGGAACGGATCGCGAGCCTCGGCTCGGTGCGGGCGGTGTACTCGTCGCCTCTGGAACGTGCCCGTGAAACGGCCGCACCGATCGCGAAGGCCTGCGGGCTGCGTGTCCGACGCTCGTCGGGCCTCGTCGAATGCGACTTCGGCGACTGGACAGGCCGACAGATCGCTGCACTCTCCAGGCGCAGCGACTGGCAGACCGTCCAACGTACGCCGAGCACGTTCACGTTCCCCGGCGGTGAGTCGTTCGCCGGGATGCAGGTTCGGATCACCGAAGCGATCCAGGCCCTGTGCGCCGAACATCCCGGTTCGACGATCGTCGCGGTGTCCCATGCCGACACGATCAAGGCCGCCGCGGCCGCCGCACTCGGAACACCCCTCGACCTGTTCCAACGCATCATGATCTCACCGTGTTCGATCACGGCGATCAGTTACAGCCCGACCGGTCCGACGGTGTTGACGGTGAACTCGACCGGCGCCGATCTCGCCCGCTCCGTCCCCTGCTGACCTCGAGGTTGCCATGGCCGATCCCGGT
>JAFDWI010000085.1 GCA_018268545.1 Actinomycetota bacterium | reverse complement strand
TGTAGGTCGGCGTCGCCGCGACGGCGGTCGCCGGCGCTGCAGTCGCCGGGGCGACCGTCGTCGTGGGCGCGACCGTGGTTGTCGGCGCGACGGTGGTCGTGGTTGGCGCCACCGTGGTTGTGGTCGTCGTCGCTGCTTGACACGTCCCGACCTGGATCACGTTGGTGTTGCTCCCGACGGACCCGTCCGCCCCACCGAACAACGTCCGAACGGTGACCGTGCCGGCGGTCGCAGGCAGGTTCACGTCGGTCAGCACCGAAGTGGACGTCCCGGCGACGTAGGCCTGTGGAGCCGAGTAGACACCGGCCGGCACGCCGACGGTGTTCTGGCTTCCCATCGCCAGGCCCGTGGCAAACGTGGTGCTGGCGTTCTTGTAGTCGATCGCGTGCACGAGTCCCTCGAGGTAGAAGGTCGCGACGTTCCGGGTGATCACCCGACTCTGCCCCGGCTGGAGGCACGACAGGTCATCGGTCATGACCGTCGTCGACACCGAAACGTCCTGCTCCGTGTCCTTCCAGATCACGAGCGTCGACGCCGGATCCGTCGGAATCGTGATGCTCTCTGACAGATCGGGTGAAGCGCTACAGGGTTGGTCGAGGCCACCGATCAGGTCGAGGTTGTGGGCACCAGGGGTCACCTCGAAGGGGCCCGTGGTCAATCCGACGCCGACGCTGGTGAGCGACGTCCCGTCCATGCAGACGGTGTACGGGTTGTTCAATGATTCCGAGGAGTAGGTGTTGAAGTTGGCGACGCGTAACTGCACGGTCCCGGCTGCCGACGCCATCGGAGCAATGGCCGGCGACAGAAGGCCCGCGCACACCAGCGCAGCAGCAGAAAGCAATGGTCGGACTCTCATGATGAAGCTCCCGCGTTTGGAGGTCTGTCCAGGGAAAAGTAGCAGATTCTCCACTTCGGCGACATCGGATGTTCCGAGGGTCATACGCTCTCGCCGGCGCCCGACGCCGATGTCACCACAACGTGGAGGAAGCCATGCCGTCATCGCAGATCAGTCCGCTTGCCGAGCGTGACACCGCGCACCTGATCCATCCGGTCACCGAACCGCGCCTCCTGGCCGCCGAAGGGCCCCGGGTCGTCGTTGCCGGCGACGGTTGGCACGTCACCGACGACCGTGGCCACAAGATCATCGACGGGTTCGCCGGTCTGTGGTGCGTGACCGTCGGGCACGGCCGCAGTGAGATCCGCGCCGCGATCGACATGCAACTCCAAGAGCTCGACTACTTCACAACGTTCCATGGCCAGTCGCACCCACGCGCGATCGAACTCGCCGAGAAGGTGGCGTCGATGTTCGATCCGAGCTTCGGACTGAACCACGTCATGTTCTCCTCGGGTGGATCCGAGGCGAACGAGACGAACTTCAAGTTGGTCCGCCTGTACTGGTCGCTGCAGGGCCAGCCGCAACGGTCCACGATCATCTCCCGCCACAGCGGCTACCACGGCCTGACGATCGCGACGATGTCCGCGACGGGGATCCTGCCGATGCAATGGAACTTCGGTCCGGTCGCGCCCGGGTTCGACCACATCGCCGCGCCCTACTGCTTCAAGTGCGAACTCGGGCTCGAGTACCCGGGCTGCAAGTTGGCGTGTGCGCACGAGCTGGAACGGGCGATCCTCGCCGCAGGGCCCGAGACGGTCGCGGCGTTCATCGCCGAACCGGTGATCGGCGCGGGCGGCATCATCCCCCCGCCACCGGGGTACTTCCAAGCGGTCCGCGAGATCTGCGACCGCTACGGCGTGCTGTTGATCATCGACGAGGTCGTCACCGGGTTCGGTCGCACCGGCAACATGTTCGGGCACGAAACCTACGGTGTGCGCCCCGACCTCGTCACCCTCGCCAAGGGCATCACCAGCGGCTACCTCCCCCTCGGCGCGTCGGTCGTCTCCGGCACGATCTGGGACACGATCGCCGAACGCCTCCCCGAACAGGTGCCGGTGAGCCACGGATTCACCTACTCGGGGCACCCGGTGTGTTGTGCGGCAGCGCTCGCGAACATCGAGATCATCGAACGTGAAGGACTCGTCGCGAACGCCGCGGATGTGGGTGCCTACCTCCAGACGCAACTGCGCGAGCGACTCGGCGGTTACGAGACCGTCGGTGACATCCGCGGCATCGGCCTGATGGCCGGTATCGAACTCGTCGCGGACCGCGAGACCAAGCGAGGATTCTCCAAGCCACACACGGCGTGCACCCGTGTCGAGAACGAAGCGTGGGACCGCGGCCTGTACTGCCGGGCGATGGGGATCGAGGTCGTGGGTCTCGCCCCCCCGCTGACGATCGACCGAGCGTGTGTGGACGAGATGATCGACATCCTGGCCGAGTCGATCGAGGTGATGGAGTCCGACGTGCTCGCACACGAACAGGCGCGCGCGACGCGCCCCAGGGTTCGTCACGCCTCGGCGAACGCGGTGTTCGACGCGATGGACGACCGGTTCCGAGCACCAGATGACGCCACGACGGTCGACGTGTGTTTCGCGTTGACCGGCGATGGCGGCGGCTGGTGGCACGTGGTCGTCGCCGATGCGGCACTCACCGTTCGAGCCTGTGATGCCGAACCCGACGCGGCCGCGACGATCCGTGCGTCCGCCACCGACTATGTGGCGATCATCAACGGCGAGTTGTCGGGAGCCGACGCGTTCGCGAGCCAACGGATCGTCGTTGACGGCGATCTCAACCAGGCGATCGCGCTCAGCCGACTCGGGCTGATGTAGAACCCGTCGCGCCACGCGCCGTACGGTCGATGCGGGCCCGAGGGCTGCGACTCACAACAGATCGGTGAGACGCCGATAATGGGAGCAATGTCGGATCCGACCTCGGAACGACGAGCCCCGAACCCGGATCCGACGATGACCGACGCACAGCCCCGACCTTCATCTTCATCGGTCACCGACGCGGCAACCGGCCGTGGCGACCGGTTGGACGTGACCGTCGTGTTGCCGTGTCTGAATGAAGAAGACTCCGTCGCCGAGTGCGTCCGTGAAGCGCTCGATTCGATCCATGGTCGTGGTTGGTCCGGCGAGGTCGTCGTGGTCGACAACGGCTCGAGCGACCGGTCCGCCGAGCGAGCGGCGGACGCGGGTGCACGAGTCGTTGCGGAGTCCACCCCCGGCTATGGCGCCGCGATTCGCCGCGGTATCGCGGTGGCGGCCGGGGACGTGGTCGTGATGGCCGACGCGGATTCCACCTATCCACTCGATCGGCTCGGCGAACTCGTCGAACCGGTTCGCTCCGGCGAGGCCGACCTGATGGTCGGGAGTCGTCTCGATGCGGCCACGCGTCGATCGATGCCGTTCCTCCACCGGTTCGTGGGAACTCCCACCCTGACCTGGCTGGTTCGCGAGGGCGTCGGTGCCACCGCGTTGTCCGATTCCCAGTCGGGGTTCCGTGCTTTCCGGTCCGATCTGGCGACTCGGCTCGGCCTGCGCAGCACCGGTATGGAATTCGCGTCGGAGATGCTGATCCGTGCCGAACAACACGGTCTCACCGTCGCCGAGATCCCACTCGGCTACCGCGACCGGGTCGGCGAATCGAAGCTGTCGACGTGGCGCGACGGTTGGCGTCACCTGCGTCTCATCGTCCGCCTCGCGCCCCAGGTGTTGCTCTGGAAACCCGGGCTGGTCGCGATGGCGCTCGGCGCACTGTTGTACCTCGCGACCATCATCTGGCCCGCCGGCATCCCGATCGGGTCGGTTGCCTGGCAGCCGGTGTTCATCGCCACGATCCTGTGGGTCACCGGCATGCTCGCCTCGCTGGCCGGGGCGATGCTCGCCCGATGGTCACCGCTGACCAGCACGACGACACGGGACCGCTTCGCGTGGGTGGAGCGCCCCGCGACCCTGAAGATCGCGATGCGCGTCGGAGCGACGCTCATCACGATCGGCGCGTTGATCGAACTCGCGATATTCGGTGCCTGGGTGTCGTCGCCGCGCCTTCCGGCGACGCGACGACTCGCGTTGGCGGGCCTCGCTCAGGGTCTGTTGTTGTCGGGTGTGCTGCTGGTGACGATGCTCGCGATCTACCGACTCGTCCTGGCAGAGCGCTTCGACCCCGACGCCGACCCCGACAGCGCTCCGGCCGATTCAGGAACCTGAGCGGATCATGTCGGCGGCCTTCTCGCCGATCATGATCACCGGCGCGTGGATGTTGTTGGTCGGCACCGCCGGCATGATCGACGCGTCCGCGACGCGCAGTCCCTCCACGCCTCGCACGCGGAGTTGCGCATCGACCACGGCCTTCGGGTCGTCGGCCGGGCCCATCTTCGCGGTCCCACAGGGGTGGTATTCGGTGTCGGCGTGGGCGCGCAGCATCGCCTCGATCTGGGCCGGATCGTCACGGTCGTAGTGGAGCAGCATGTCGCCGCGGTACGCATCGAGGGCCCGGTCGGCCATGATGTCCAACGCCAGGCGGGTTCCTTCGACGAGCGTCGCCATGTCGTAGGGGTGGCTGAAGTACTTCGGGTCGATGAGCGGGTCGACCCGGGTGTCGGCGCTCGCGAGTCGGACCTCGCCGAGACTCTTGGGCCGCGAAAGCATCAGGTGCGCGGTGTAGCCGTGGCCCCAGTGGATCTTGCGACCGTGGTCGTCGCCGATGCCGACGACCAGTTCCATCTCGATGTCGGGCACCTCGAGGTCCGGTGACGTCCGGTAGTACACACCGGATTCCGCGGCGCAACTGGTGAGCAGCCCGTCGCGGTGGCGCCACCATCGCCACATCTGACCGACGATGTGGGCAACACCCGACGGGGTGATACCGACGGTGTCGTCGGGGATGCGCGCCTTCCAGATCAGCAGCGCCGAAATGTGGTCCTGGAGATTCTGTCCGACACCGGGGAGGTCGACGACGGGGGTGACGCCCACGCTGCGCAGGTGATCCGCGGGGCCGACGCCCGATGCCATGAGGATCTGCGGTGTGCCGAACGCGCCGGCCGACACGATCACCTCCCGTCGGGCCTCGACCACGGTGGTGACGTCGCCACGTCGGAATTCCACTCCGGTCACGCGCGTCCCGTCGAACAACAGCCGTGTGACGTGCGCGTGGGTGCGCACGTCGAGGTTGCGGCGATCGAGATTCGGGTGGATGAACGCGGCGGCGAGGCTCTGTCGTTGTCCGTCGAGTTGGTTGACCTGCACGTGGTAGCAACCCTCGTGCGGTTCGGCGTTCATGTCGGCTTTGAAGGGGTAGCCCCGGTTCTGACACGCAGCGAGGAACGCTTCGTTGATCGGGCTGGGGTCACGCAGATTTGTGATCCGCAGCGGTCCGTCTGTGCCGTGGATGGGCGAATCGCGGTGGATGGCGTTCGATTCGGACTTGATGAAGTAGGGCAGCACGTCGTCGTAGCCCCACCCGGGGTTGCCCATCGCCGCCCAGTTGTCGTAATCCTGACGCGGACCTCGCGCGTAGATCATCGCGTTGATGTTGCTCGACCCTCCGAGCCCCTTCCCTCTGGGTTGGAAGCCGCGCCGCCCATCCGTGAACCCGGTCTGGGGAACCGTGTGGTAGTTCCACGAGTTGATCCCACGTGGCATCCCGATCGTGAAGCCCATCGGCGCTCGCACCAGCACATTGCGACCCTCGCCGCCGGCTTCGATCAGACAGACCGTCGACCCCGGGTCTTCGCTGAGCCGACTCGCGACGACACACCCTGCCGAGCCACCACCGACGACCACGTAGTCGAATGCATCCACGGCGGCGAATGCTACTTCGCCGACAACGCGGCCTCACCGGGTTCGACCCGGACCCATCTGCGGGACCCGACCCGGACGCCGTGGCGCCGACGCAGGTCGCCGATACCCGGCCGGTGGCGATCATGCCACGGGGTGCCGGGCTAACCTTCCGCGCATCTCACCGAAAACAGGAGACCTCGTGATGAAGGCGCGTTCATTCGGCACCGTGGTCGCCGTGACCATGGTTGCAAGCGGGTTGTTGCTCGCTGCATGCGGCAAGTCATCCACCGGTTCGGGCAGCTCGAGCACCACATCGGTCGGTCCGAAATCGTCGGACCTCGCCGCGTCGCTAGGTGCCCACAACTGGGTCCTCGACCCGGCGCATTCCACGGTCGATGCTCCCGCGGACCATCCGATCGACCTGAAGTTCCCGGATGCCCACACGGCGACCGGCACCGCGTCGTGCAACACCTA
>JAFDWI010000084.1 GCA_018268545.1 Actinomycetota bacterium | reverse complement strand
TACCTGGGTTATACCCCGGTAACCTCCCGAAGTTCGTGGTTTTCGGGGGTTGTCGGCCAAAGGCGGGAGCCGGGGGGTGCCCGGGTCGGACTACGATCACCCGGGTCCGCGACGAATCGACGCCAAGGGGAATACCGCGATGAAGGGTCTGATGCAGGATGTGCCGTTGTCGGAGATCATGTTGTTCGATCGAGCCGAAACCCTGTTCGCCGACAAGGAGATCGTGACGGGCACGGCGACCGGGCGTGACCGCATCACCTACGGCGGTTGGGCGGCGCGCACCCGCAAGTTGGGCGGTGTCTTCGACGACCTCGGGTTGTCCGCTGATGCACGGGTGGCCACGTTCGGCTGGAACACCCAGCGCCACCTGGAGTTGTACTTCGCGGCGCCGTGTTCGGGCCGGGTCGTGCACACCCTGAACATCCGCCTGTTTCCCGAACAGCTCACCTACATCGTGAACCACGCCGAGGATGAGGTGATCTTCATCGACGCCTCGCTCACGAAGCTGCTGTGGCCGCTCCTCGACACCTTCACCACCGTGCGCCACATCGTGATCATGAACGACGGTGTGCCCGAGGTGCCGACCGAGGCCGGCGGCATCGAACTGCACGATTATGAAGCGCTCCTCGCGGGTGCGTCGCCGGTCGAGTGGCATGTCGACGACGAGAACGACGCGTCGATGATGTGTTACACGTCGGGCACGACGGGCAACCCCAAAGGTGTCGTCTACAGCCATCGATCGCAGTTCCTTCATGCGATGGCCGTCATGGTCGCCGACGGTGTCGGCGCGACCGAACGCGACCGGATCCTTCCGGTGGTGCCGATGTTCCATGCGAATGCGTGGGGGATCGCGCACGCCTCGGTCGGTTCGGGTGCGGACCTGGTGTTCCCCGGCCCGCAGATGACGCCGAAGGCCATCGCGGACCTGATCGTCGAGGAGAAGGTCACGATCGCCGCCGGGGTGCCCACGATCTGGATGGGGGTCCTCCCCGAGTTGAAGGGCCGCGACACCTCGGCGTTGCGTTCGGTGCCCTGTGGTGGCTCCGCGGTGCCCCGTGCACTGTCCGAGGCGTACAAGGCCGAGGTCGGCATTCCGATCACCCAGGCGTGGGGAATGACCGAGACCTCGCCGATCGGGTCGGTGGGCGTCGTCAAGGCGAAGTTCGCAGGCGCCAGCGACGACGTGCTGTTCGACCTGGGTGCGACCATCGGGCTGCCGATGATCGGTGTGAACCTGCGGATCGTCGATCAGGTCACCGGCGCTCCGGTCGCCCGCGACGGCGAAGCGCGTGGCGAGCTGCAGGCCCAGGGCCCGTGGATCGCGAAGAGCTACTACAACGACGAACGCTCGGCTGAGTCGTTCACCGACGACGGGTGGCTCAAGACCGGCGACGTCGCCACGGTCGACGCGGACGGTTACATCCGGATCGTGGACCGCACCAAGGACGTGGTGAAGTCCGGTGGCGAGTGGATCTCGTCGGTCGAGCTCGAGAACGAGCTGATGGCGCACCCCAAGATCGCCGAAGCGGCCGTCATCGGCGTGAAGCATCCCAAATGGCAGGAGCGTCCCTTGGCTTGCGTGGTGCTCAAACCTGGCGAGGAATTGACCAAGGACGAGGTGATCGAGTTCCTCACGCCGCGCGTTGCCAAGTGGTGGCTCCCCGACGACGTGGTGTTCATCGACGAGATCCCCAAGACCTCCGTGGGCAAGTTCTCCAAGAAGGACCTGCGGACGCGCTTCGGTGACTACACCCTCCCCACCGCCTGAGTGGTGCCCGACCCCGTCGGTGACCGCGGTGGTGGCGGGTCCAGGACCCTCCTGGTGGTGTGTGCGTCGCGGACCGGGTCGAACCGTCGCCTCGTCGACGCGCTCGTGGAAGGCACCCACAGCGAGGGGATCGAAGGTGTGACCTCGCGTGTCGTCGAGCCGCTCGACGCCGGGGTCGATGACGTGCTCGCCGCCGACCTGGTCGTGCTCGCGGCGCCGCCGCGCCTCGGCATGATCGCGGGGTTGATGAAGGATTTCCTGGAACGGATCTACTACCCGTGTCTGGATGTGACCAATGGGAAGCCGTGCGCGTTGGTGTGCAAGGGCGACACCGATGCGACCGGTGCGTTGGCCCAGACCAACACGATCCTCACCGGGTTGCGATGGCACCAGGTGCAACCGCCGCTCGTCGTGATCGGCGAGGTCACCGAAGCCGACCTGGATGCTGCTCGTGAACTCGGGGCCACGCTCGCCGGAGGGTTGAGCATTTCGTTGTGGTGAGGCCGACTCTCGAAATGTCCGTTCAACATTGATCGGGCCGTAGCCTCGACCACGTGTCGCGTTACGCGTTCGCCCTGAAACCGAAGTGGATCCTGGGCCACGCGATCGTGATCGCGATGGTGATCGGGTTCGTGAGCGCCGGGTTCTGGCAGATCAGCCGCCTCCACCAGCGTGAGGCCTACAACAACCACGTGGTCGCGAACATGGAAGCGCCGATTGCGCCGGTCGGCGAGGTGCTGCCCAAGGACGCGGACTTTGCGACGACCACCCGTGAGTTGAACCGGCGGGTCACCGCCACCGGCCGCTACTTGGCCGATCAGGACATCCTGATCACCGCGCAGGCATCGCCCGACAGTATCCCCGGCGTGTGGATCGTGTCGCCGCTCCTGCTCGCCGACGGTCGGGTGTTGTTGGTGAACCGCGGGTGGCTCCCCTCCACCGGGACGATCACCCGGCCGCCTGCCGACACCCGCCCACCGAGCGGAATCGTCACCGTCGTTGGTCTCGTGTCGGAAACGCAGACCAAGTCCGAGGGCGAATCTCCCGAGACGAACCACGCGTACCAGCCGACCTTCCTGCGCATCGACGTGAAGCGAATCCAACGCCAGTTCACCCAGCCGCTGCTTCCGGCGTTCCTGCTCCGCCAGGCGCAGAAGCCGGCCGATGTCGGTTCCGGGCAACCCCACAATCTCGCGGTGCCGGAACTTTCCAGTGGTCCGCACCTGAGCTACGCGATCCAGTGGTTCGCCTTCACGTTGCTCGCGTTGCTGGGCTATCCGATGTTGATCTGGCTGATCGGACGGGAGCGGCAACGCACGCCCGCCGGGCCGATCGACCCCGAGACGCTTCCCGAAGGCGCGTTCGTCGACGAGGACGGCACCATCGACATGACCGCCGTGCCCGATGCGAGCGCGGCCCTACGTCGAGGCGACACCTCGCGCCGGTGACCGACGTCACGGACCTTCGTCCCTGACCGTCGCAACACCGAATTTCTAGGGTCATGGCAAACGGGATCGCCGCGGCCCGATGGTCGTGATGACGGGGTTGTGCCCGCCGGTGACTCCTGTGATCACCGGACAATTCCGCACCGCCTTCGGGGAGGCAACCTGATGACCGACGTCGACACGACCGCAAGGTCCACCGAGGAGATGATCGGCCGGGCCGACATCAACGATCTGGCCGAGATCCTCGCGATCACCAATACCGATGTCGATTCGCTCATGCACCGGGTCCAGAACAACGCCGACGCGATCTTCACATGGGACTACAACACCGACGCGCGCCCCGGGTTGATCCGCCTGTACGAGAAGGCGAAGCGCAACCAGTGGAACGCGTCGACCGACATCGACTGGAGCATCGACGTCGACCAGGAGAAGGTCGCGCAGGAGATGTCGATCGCGAACGCCGGGTTGTTCAGCGGCGAGCTCGACCTGGCGGGGACCCCGCTCGAGAAGTTCTCCGAGGCCGACTGGATCCGGTTCGGGATCGAGTCGCAGAACTGGACGTTGTCGCAGTTCCTGCACGGTGAGCAGGGCGCGTTGATCTGCACCGCCAAGATCGTCGAGACCGTCCCGTGGATCGACGCCAAGTACTACGGATCGACCCAGGTGTACGACGAGGCGCGTCACGTCGAGGTGTTCGCGAAGTACCTGAACGAGAAGCTCGGTGGGAACTACCCGATCAACGCGCACCTCGGGCTGCTCCTCGACGACATCGTCACCGACAGCCGCTGGGACATGACCTACCTGGGCATGCAGATCATGGTGGAGGGCCTTGCGCTCGCTGCGTTCGGCTTCATCCGTCAGATCACGACCGAGCCGTTGCTCAAGCAGATCCTCAAGTACGTGATGTCCGACGAGGCCCGTCACGTCGCCTTCGGGATCCTGAGCTTGAAGGACTACTACACCGAGCTGACCCAGGCCGAGCTGCACGACCGCCAGGAATTCGCGTTCGAGGCGGCCGTCCGGATGCGGGACCGGTTCCTGCAGCAGGAGGTGTGGGAGCGCATGGGCGTGCCGGTCAAGGACACCCTCGAGGTCGTCATGAACACGCCCGAGCGTGAGTTGTTCACCCAGATGCTGTTCACCAAGATCGTCCCGAACTGCAAGAAGCTCGGCCTGTTGGACGCCGGTGACGGCTGGTTGCGCACCAAGTTCGGCGAGCTCGGCGTCATCCAGTTCGAGGACTGGGCCGACACCGAGGCCGAGTACGACGACTTCTCGCTCGACGCGGAGCGCGCACCCGCCTGAACGGGTCGCTACCGGCGGCCACGACAAATGGTGGTCGCGCCCGGACAACTACGATCGATCGCCGTGACCGGCGACACGCGCGAACGGATCCTTGCCGCGGCTGTCACCTGTGTCGGTCGCACCGGGTTCGCGCACACCTCGGTCGACGCGATCGCGGATGAGGCCGGCGTCGGGCGCGCGACGGTCTACCGCCATTTCCCCGATGGCAAGGAGCAGATCTTCGACGATCTGATCGAGTGGGAGATCGCCCGTTTCTTCGCCGATCTCGCCGTTCACGTCGAGCGTCAACCGGGGCTCGCCAGGCGACTCGAGGTCGGCATCCCGTTCGCGCACCGGGTTCTGAGTGAACACGACGTGTTCCAGAAGGTCCTCGAGACCGAACCCGAACGACTCCTGCCGCACCTGTCGACGTCGATCCCGTTGATCACGGATGCGTTGCGCGTCTATCTCGTCCCGCTGCTCCGAGCCGAACGGCTGGCCCCGGGCGTCGATGTCGAGGAGTCGGCGGACTACCTGGCGCGCATGGTCCTGACGTTCATCCAGGGGAGCGGCGAGTGGGATCTCGACGACCCTGCGCAGGTCGAGGCACTGGTTCGTGGCCATCTCCTGGTGGGAATCCTCGCGGATCCCTCCAGCGCCTGACCCGCTCGATCCTGTGACCGAAATCACCTTGCCAAACGGTTGCCGCTGAGACACTGAACCGCTTAGTGTCTCAGCATATGGGGGCACCGGAACCGCACGTCGCGTCACGGTACGACGACACACCGTTCGATGCGACCCAACGTGCCCTCCTCGAAGCGGCCGGTGCCTGCATGGCGCGTTGGGGCGTGACCAAGACGACCGTCTCGGACCTCGCGGTCGAGGCGGGATGCTCCCGCGCAACGGCCTACCGGGCGTTTCCCGGGGGCAAGAAGCAGATCATGGCCACCTACGGGTTGGTCGAACTGCAGTTGTTCTTCGCCGAGGCGTCCCGCTGCGCCGCCGACGCCGACTCGGTCGGTGACGCACTCGTCGAGGTGATCACCATGGCGGCCCGCGGACTCGCAGAACACCGCGGCTTCCAGTTCATGCTCGCGCACGAACCCGGACTGGTCCTCCCGTATCTGGGATTCACGAACATCGACCGCCTCTACCTGCTCGCAGCCGATGCGCTCGCCGGTGCCTTCGAGCGCTTCGATCCCGGTCATGCGGCCAAGTTGATCGAGCTCGCCACCCGGATCACGTTGTCGTACACCTTCCAACCGTCGGCGGCGGTCGACCTGTGCGACGCCGACCAGGTCCGACGCCTCGTCGACCGTCATCTGACCCCGACCATCACCGCCGCCACCACACCGGTGCCCGGCATGAACCCGTCCACACCCCTCGCCGTACCCGCATAGGAGAACCGAACCATGAGCATCGACGAAACGATCCGCACCTCGACCGAGGACCTGATCGGCCGCAGCGACATCAACGACCTCGAGAAGATCCTGTCGGTCGTCAACACCGACGACGGCGTGGTCCATCAGATCGCGAACAACGCCGATTCGATCTTCACGTGGGACTACGAGAAGGGTGCCCGACCGGGCCTGGACAAGCTGTACGAGAAGGCCAAGACCTCACAATGGAACGGTCAGACCGACCTTCCGTGGGACACCGAGGTCGACC
>JAFDWI010000083.1 GCA_018268545.1 Actinomycetota bacterium | reverse complement strand
GGTCCGGGCGATCTCGGCGCGGATGTCCTCGGGGGTCTCGAACCCGAGATCCGCCCCCATCGTGAGCGCCAGTTCCGCGGCGATCACCCAGTCGGCGTGGGCTCGGCCCGGCGGAGCGACGGCTTGGCGAACCCGTGTCACCCGACCCTCCAGGTTGGTGGTCGTCCCGTCTTCGGCGCCCAACCCGGCTGCGGGGAGCACGATGTCGGCCAGTCGGTTCGACGCGTTCTCGAACAGGTCGACGGCGATCACGTGGTCGGCGGCCTTCAACGCTCGTTCCGCCAGGCTCCGGTCGGCGAAGTCGGCGACCGGGTCGGCGCCGAGGAGCACCAGCGTGTCGATCTTCCCTGCAGCGGCCGCTTCGAGGATGCCGCGGGTGTCGAGGCCGGCCGAGGACGGAAGCTCGTTCGCGGCGACACCCCACCCGGCACCGACGGCGGAGCGGCCCGATTCGAGCGTGACCCGTCCGGGCAGGAAACCCGGGACCAGGCCCATGTCGATCGCGCCGCGCACGTTCGCCCGGCGAGGCGTCGTCAGGAACGTCGCATCGGGGCGGGCCGCGAGGATCCGGTGCGCCACGGCGGTCACCACATCGGCCGACTCGGCCGCCGATGCGCGTCCGAGCACGACGCGGAGCGGTCCGTCGCCGTGTCCGGCCAACAGTCGTGCCGCTTCGGCGAACGTCTCGGCGTCGGCACCCTCGGGAGCCGGACCACCGTTCAACATCGCCGCGATCACCTCGGGCGCGGCACCCGGACGGACCCGCGTGGAAGCCGCCGCGAACGGAGTGATCCCGGTCGTGGTGGCGGACACTTCGACGACCGTCGCCCGATCCCACACCGCGGCGTGCCGGAGTCGCAGGTACAGCACGCCGAGTTCTTCTTTGACGTCGTTGGCGAACACGAGGATCGTGCCACCCGGCGCACAGGTCTCGGCGATCGTCGCCGGGGGCAGGGCGAGAACGAGTCGGGGGTCGAGCCCGTCGCCGAGTTGTGCGTCGACGTTGTCGGTTCCGATGATCCCCTTGGCGAGCTTCGCCCACGCGAACTGCGCCTCGTTGGTGAGCTGTGCACCACCGATCACCCCGATCCGGGCCGCGTCGGTTTCGCCGATCGCCGCCGCAGCGGCGTCGAGGGCATCGTTCCAGCCGACAGGCTTCGGCGCCGACTGGGCATCGGAGCGAACCGTCGGGTCGACGAGTCGGTCGCCACGCTCGTACGCCTCGAAACCAAATCGGCCCTTGTCGCACAGCCACGACCAGTTGACCGGGTCGGAATCGACGCCGTTGAAGCGCAGCAGCTCGTCACGCGACGTGTCGATCACGATTCGGCACCCCACCGAACATCCGGTGCAGGTCGACTCGGTCTGCGCGAGGTCCCACGGACGTGCCTTGAACCGGTACGGCGTCGAGGTGAGGGCACCGACCGGGCAGATCTGCACGGTGTTGCCGGAGAAGTACGACGCGAACTCGTGATCGGGGAAGGTGTTGACCTCGGTGGTGTTCCCACGATTGAGGAAGTGGATCAGCGGATCACCCGCGACCTCTTTGGCGAACCGGGTACAGCGGTCGCACAGGATGCACCGCTCACGGTCCAACAGGACCAGTTCGGAGACGTTGATCGGCTTTTCCTTGTGCCGCTTCTCTTCCACATAGCGACTCTCGCCGGGACCGTGCGACATCGTCTGGTCCTGCAACGGGCATTCGCCGCCCTTGTCGCACACCGGACAGTCGAGCGGGTGGTTGATCAGGAGGAACTCGAGCACCCCCTCCTGGGCCTTGACCACGGTCGGCGTATCGGTCGCGACCGTCATCCCCTCGCTGCACTCGATCATGCAGGACGGTTGCAGCGCAGGCCCCCGGCCCGTGTCGATCTCGACGAGGCACATCCGGCACATCCCGACCGGGTTCATCCGGTTGTGGTAGCAGAAGCGCGGGATGTAGACGTCGTTGCGCTCGGCTGCATCGATGACCAACTCGCCCTTGCGGGCCGCGACCGCACGACCGTCGATGCTGACCTGGACCGTCGAGATCTCCTGGTTCGTATCGGTCATGACTCGGTCCCTCCGGGCACCGTGGCCGACGCTGCGGGCTTGGGCAGGTACGCGGCGCCGTTGATCGGGACCGTGACCTCGAACTTCGCGCCGAGGTAGCGTTCGAACTCCTCGGGGAACCGGCGCACCACGCTCGCCACGGAAGGCGGAGCGGACGGGCCGAGCGGACAGATCGTCGTCTGCTTCGGGGGCCACGTGATCGTCGGGGAGATGTTGTCACACACGTCGAGCAACAGGTTCATGTCCTCGGGTCGGCCCTCACCGTCGATGATCCGGTTCAAGATCCGTTCCATCCACGTCGTGCCCTCGCGACACGGTGTGCACTTGCCGCACGACTCCTCGGCGAAGAAGCGCACCAGCGACCGCGACGCCTTGACCACATCGGTCGTCTCGTCCATCACGACGATCGCGCCGGAGCCGAGCATCGACCCCGCGTCACCGACCGCCTTGGTCTCGAGCGGAAGGTCGAGGTGTTCTTCGAAGAACCACGGCGACGACGCACCGCCCGGGATGAACGCCTTGAGGGCGCGGTCGCCACGGATCCCGCCGCACTTGCCGTAGATGAGGTCCCGGAACGTCGTCACGCCGAACTCGACCTCGTGGACACCCGGGTTCTTCACGTGCCCCGACACGGCGAACAGCCGCGTGCCACGACTCGTCTCGGCGCCGAGCGCGTGGAACGCTTCCGCGCCGTTGCGCAGGATCCAAGGCAGGTTGGCCATCGTCTCCACGTTGTTCACGACGGTCGGCTGGAGATACAGACCCTTCGCCGCCGGGAAGAACGGGGGCTTGAGGCGCGGCATCCCACGGTTGCCCTCGAGGCTCTCGATCAACGCCGTCTCCTCGCCCACGATGTAGGCACCCGCACCCCAGTGGAACGCGATGTCGATCGAATAGTCGGTCCCGAGGATGTTCTTGCCCACATAACCCGCCGCGTACGCCTCGTTGAGCGCGGCGCCGAGCCGTTCGTGTGCCAGGGCCATCTCGCCGCGGCAGTACAGGAAGGCCTGCGCACACCCGATCGCGTATGCGGCGATCAGGATCCCCTCGATCACCTGATGCGGGTCACGCTCCATCAGGATCCGGTCCTTGTAGGTCCCCGGCTCGGACTCGTCACCGTTGATGACGAGATAGCGCGGCCACACGTTCGGGGGGCAGAAACCCCACTTGACCCCTGCGGGGAATCCGGCGCCACCTCGGCCGAGCAGGGACGCGTCCTTGACGATCCCGGTCACCTCGGCGGGCGAGTGGCCGAGCGCGGCGCGCAACCCCTGGTAACCGTCGGTCGCCTCGTAGCGGGCGATCGTGTGGGCGTCGTCGTGCGCCGCCAGGCGGCCCGTGACGATCAACGGAACCTCGTTCAGGGTCACGACGTCGATCCTTGTGCCTCGGCCGCTTCGCGATGCCGTTTGATCCACACCGGTTCTCCGGCACCGTCGATGAATCCGGGGCCGTTGCGACGATCGGCCGGCATGTGCTGACGGTACGGGCGACGAGCCAAGGTGCCGTGCGGCGGGATCTCGGCGTCGAGCGCACCCGAACGCAGTTGCGCGACGAGCCCGTCGAAGTCCTCGTCGGTGACCCGGTAGCGATAGCGGTAGTTGACCTGCAGGCAGGGGGCTTCGGTGCAGGCGGCCTGGCATTCGGCACGTTCGAGGGTGATCGTCCCGTCCGGCGTGGTGCTCCCCACCTTGATCCCGAGCGCGTCCTCGGCATGGCCGATGAGCTCCTCGGCGCCCATGATCGTACAGGCGATCCCCTGGCAGATGTTGACCAGGTACTTCCCGACCGGTTCACGCTTGAACATCTCGTAGAACGTGCAGGTGCCGAGCACCTCCGCGGGCGTCACGCCAACCAGTTCGGCGATGTGCACCATCGCCTCGTCGGTCACGTATCCGTCCTGTTCCTGTGCCAGGTGGAGCAGGGGGATCAACGCCGATTTCGGGCGCGGATAGTGGCCGATCAGCTCCCTGGCCAGTTCGGTGTTCTCGGGGTTCAGTCTTGCCACGGGACTTCCACCGAATCGCATGGACGGGGGCGCGAGCAAAACGGGGTTCGGATCGTCATCGATCGACCTCCCCGAGAATCGGGTCGACCGACGAGATGACCGCCACCGCGTCGGCCATCGTGCCGAGGTGCATCATGTGCGGAAGGCACTGCAGATGGATGAAACTCGGCGGTCGCCACCGCATACGCCACGGTTTGCCGGTGCCGTCGGAGACCATGTAGCAACCGAGTTCACCCCGTGGTGATTCGACGGCGGCGTACGCCTCACCGGCCGGCACTTCGATCCCACCGGTGAACAACTTGAAATGGTGGATCAGCGCTTCCATCGACTCGTCGATGCGTGCCCGCGGTGGCGGCGTCACCTTCGAGTCCTGCACCCGGTAGTCGCCGCCGGGCATCCGATCGACGATCTGGCGGAGGATCCGCACCGACTCGCGCATCTCGTTCAGACGCACCGCGTAACGGTCGAAACAGTCACCGTACTGGCCCACGACCACATCGAAGTCGACCTCGTCGTAGGCCAGGTAGGGCATGTCCTTGCGCAGGTCCCACGCATAGCCGGTCGATCGCAGGATCGGGCCGGTCGCGCCCAGTGCGAGGGCCTCCTCGGTGGTGATGACCCCGACGCCCTGGAGTCGTTCCTGCCAGATCGGCTGGTTCGTCAGCAGGATGTCGTACTCGTCGAGGCGACGGTCGAACTCGTCGCAGATGTCGATGACCTGACGCTTCCAACCGTCGGGCAGGTCCGCGGCGGTCCCACCGACCCGGATGAAGTTGTGGTTCATCCGGACGCCGGTGACACCCTCGAGGAATCGGAGGCACATCTCCCGGTCACGGAAGCCGTACAGCATCATCGAGACGGCCGCCATGTCCATGCCGTTGGTGCCGTTGAAGGTCGCGTGGCTCACCAGCCGGTTGACCTCGCACAACAGCATCCGGATCCACACGGCACGCTCGGGAAGTTCGATGTCCAACAGGCGCTCGGCGGCCATCGCGTAGGTGAGCTCGTTGAACAGCGGCGACAGATAGTCCATCCGGGTGACGTTCGCCGCACCCTGGACGTAGGTGAGTTCCTCGCCGGTCTTCTCCATGCCCGTGTGCAGGTACCCGACGACCGGCTTGACCCGAAGGACCCGCTCGCCGTCGAGTTCGACCATCAGGCGGAGAACCCCGTGGGTGGAGGGGTGCTGCGGTCCGATGTTCAACACCGTGGTGTCGTCCTGGCCGGGCTCGCGGTCGGCGAGGACGGCCGCATCGGCCTCGGACAGACGCATCACCGACCCGAACTCCCGAAGCGCCTCGACACCACTGGTCAGGTCGCGCGGCAACAGCCCTTGCGCGCCCTCTTCGGTGAGTTGGCTGACGCGCCGGTCGGTGCCATGGGTTGACGGAGAAACGGTGGTCATCTTCAGACCTCGGTCGGAGTCCTACTGACGGACGTCGCGCACGGGCGCGCCCTTGAACTGCACGGGGACCCGTCCGATGGAGTAGTCCTTGCGCAGCGGGTGACCCTCCCAGTCCTCGGGCATGAGAACCCGTGTCATGTCGGGGTGATCGTCGAAGGCGATCCCGAACATGTCGAAGGTCTCGCGTTCCATCGCCTCGGTGCCGGGATGGATCGTGCTGAGCGACGGGCAGGTCGGATCGGATTCGGGGATCTGGACACGCAAGCGGATCCGCTTGCGGGCCTCGTGGTTCATGAGGGTGACGACGACCTCGAAACGCTGGGCTTCGACACCCGGTGGCAACCCACGGTCGGCCCCGTAGCCGAGGTAGTCCACACCGGCGGAGTCCAGGCACTGGATGTACCCGTCCTTGCCCAGTGCCTTCACCACCTCGCGAAGTCGTTCGCGGGTGACGTGCAGCACGTCCTGGGTGTGGCTCACGGTGAGTGGGCACCCGTGGAGTTCTGGCGCGGGCGCGTCGGTCGGCGCTTCCCGGTCGGACACGGCGGTCTGCTCGTCGGTCATCGGTGCCGCACACCCGACAGTTGCACGGGCATCGCACGCTGGGACGGCTGCTCCTCGACATGCACGCCGGCGCCCCCACCGTTCTCGT
This sequence comes from Actinomycetota bacterium, assembly GCA_018268545.1. Taxonomy (GTDB): domain Bacteria; phylum Actinomycetota; class Acidimicrobiia; order Acidimicrobiales; family Iamiaceae; genus JAFDWI01. The sequence goes on along the minus strand of JAFDWI010000083.1, from coordinate 594 downwards.
CACGCCGACGGAAGATCTCGTCGGACCGGATCAACGCATGGAGGGTGACGATCGAGTGGATCAACGTCTCCGGATTGGGCGGGCACCCCGGTGCGTACACGTCGACGGGGATCACCTCGTCGACCCCTTGCACGATCGCGTAGTTGTTGAACATGCCGCCGCTGCTCGCGCAGACCCCCATCGCGATGACCCACTTGGGCTCGGGCATCTGGTCGTAGATCTGGCGCATGACCGGGGCCATCTTCTGGCTCACGCGGCCCGCCACGATCATGAGGTCGGCCTGGCGCGGCGAGCCGCGGAAGCCCTCCATGCCGAAGCGCGCGAGGTCCCAGCGGGGTCCGCCGGTGGACATCATCTCGATCGAGCAGCACGCGAGCCCGAAGGTCGCGGGCCACATCGAGCCGGCGCGCGCGAGGCCCGCGACCTTCTCGACGGACGTGAGGATCACCCCGCCCGGGAGGCTCTCCTGGATCCCCATCGGTCTAGCCCTTCTGTCGCGAAGCTCGTCGTACGGCGGTGGCGGTCGGGCGGAGCCGGTCCTGGCCCGGACGGGTCAGGAGGCGGGCGGCGCCCTCCGCGGTGCGGCTCAGTCCC
>JAFDWI010000082.1 GCA_018268545.1 Actinomycetota bacterium | reverse complement strand
CCGGCCCACGACCAGCAGGTCGGCGCCGGCCCGGACGGCTTCGGCCGGGGTCACGCGCCGCGCCTGGTCATCCGCGGATGAACCTGCCGGGCGGATTCCCGGAACCGTGATCGTCAGTCGGGGTCCGTAGCTTCGCGCCTCGGCGGCGTCTGACCCCGCACACACGATGCCACCGGCACCGGCGGCGACCGCGACCTTCACCCGCTTGCCCAGGATGTGGTCGGGCGCATCGGCATCGCTCGTCAGGACGGTGACGACGAGCACCTCGGGGTTCACGTTCGACCCTGCGGCCTCGGCGCCCTCGGCGAATCCCTCGACCCCCGCGCGCACCATCGCCTCGCCGCCGAACCCGTGCACGGTCAGGTAGGTCGCGCCGAGTGCCCCCATGACCCGCGCGGCGTGGTTGACGGTCGTCGGGATGTCACAGAGCTTGAGGTCGGCGAACACGGTGAACCCGGTATCGGCGAACGTCGTGATCGCATCGGGACCGGCCGCGCTGTAGAGCTCGAGGCCCACCTTGACCACGCCGAACCACTTGCCGACGCTTCGTGCCAGGCGCTCGGCCGACACGAGATCATCGACGTCGAGTGGCAGGACGAGTCGGCGGCGTACCGAATCCGGTACGGGTGAGTCGGTATCGACATCAGCCGTGTGCATGTGCTCCTCCAATGAGTTCGACGACGCGTTCGACGCCGTGGATCCGACACCATCGTTCCAGTTCGTCCCGGACACGATCGAGCGCGCCCGGTTCGGCGAACGTCGCGGTGCCGACCTGGACCGCGCACGCCCCCGCGAGCAGCATCTCGACCGCGTCGAGCCCCGAGGCGACGCCACCCGCGCCGACGATCGCCAGGTCGGGGAACGCAGCATGGACGTCGTAGATCGCCCGCACCGCGACCGGATGGATCGCCGAGCCCGACAGGCCGCCGCCGACCCCGGAGAGTACCGGGCGTCGAGTCTCGGGATCGATCACCATCGCGAACAGCGTGTTGATCAACGTCACCGCCTCGGCACCAGCACCGACGACCGCTCCCGCGACATCGACGAGACGATCGGTGTTGGCGCTGAGCTTGGCCCACACCGGACGGCCGACGACCGCTGCGACGCCGGCGACGACCTGAGCCGCGGCGGCCGCATCGTGGGCGAACAGGGCTCGACCGGCGCCGGTGTTCGGGCACGAGAGGTTCACCTCGACCGCGACGACCTCGGGCGGGGCATCGGCCATCGCCTGTGCGGCGCCCACGAACGCATCCACCGAGTGCCCCCAGACGCTGACCACGATGCGCCGGACACCCGCATCGAGCAGCTCGGGAAGGTCGTCCCGAATCCATGCTTCGATGCCCGGCCCCTGCAACCCGACGCTGTTGAGCATCCCCGATCCGGCCATGTGGACCCGCGGCGGCGGATTGCCGTTGAACGGCCCGACGCACAACGACTTGACGACGAATGCACCCAGACGGGCGAGATCGACGTAGTCGACCAGTTCGGTCGCATGCCCGGCCGTGCCGGACGCGTTCATGACCGGCGACGGAAGATCGAGCGAACCGACCCGCGTCGACAGGTCGACGACGGGCATGTGCACCCGGTCAGCCCGACGTCGCCACGAGCCCATGGATCTCCTGCAGGTTCCGGACGACCTGGTCGCGGGTCGACCATTCGGCCATCCCCGTCGCGGCCGCCAGCGCTGCAGCCGCCGTCGTGAGGATGGGGATGTGAGCGACTCCGGCAGCGGAACGGATGTAGTCGCCGTCGGCCCGTGACCCTCGCCCTCGCGGAGAGTTCACGACCAACTGGACACGGCCCGATTCGATGAGCTCCACCGCGTGGGGACCACCCGCCTCGCCGAGCTTCGCGACGTCGACGGCGACCGGGACACCGGCGGCGCGCAGGGCCGCCGCGGTGCCGGCGGTCGCCGCGATCTCGAAACCGAGCTCGGCGAGCTTCGCCGCAGCACGGACCCCGACGTGTTTGTCGCGATCGGCGAGCGAGACGAACACACATCCCGACTCGGGCAGTCGATCACCGGCCGCGATCTGACTCTTCGCGAACGCCATGCCGAACGTCGTGTCCACGCCCATGACCTCGCCGGTCGAATGCATCTCGGGTCCCAGGATCCGGTCCGCTCCCGGGAACCGGTTGAACGGCAGCACGGCCTCCTTCACGGCGACGTAGCCGCTGACCGGATCGGCGAGCAGCCCCTCTGCGCGCAACTCGGCCAGCGTCGACCCCGCCATGACGCGGGTCGCGACCTTCGCGAGGACGACGCCGGTCGCCTTCGCGATGAACGGCACGGTCCGGCTGGCCCGCGGGTTCGCCTCGATCACGTACACCTCGTCGACCCCGTCACGATGTTGAACGGCGTACTGCACGTTGATCAGACCGATCACACCGAGCGCTTCGGCGATCTTCGCGGTGAACGACTCGATCACCGCGACGGTTTCGGACGACAGCGAGTACGGCGGGATCGCGCACGCCGAATCACCCGAGTGGACCCCGGCCTCCTCGACGTGCTCCATCACGCCGCCGACGAGGAACGCTCCCGTCGAGTCCCGGAGCGCGTCCACGTCGACCTCGGTCGCATCTTCGAGGAACCGGTCGACGAGCACCGGCCGATCCGGGCCGATACCACCGTCGGCTCCGATCGCGCCGAACGATGCGAGTTCGGTGATCGCCGAAGCGAGGTGCTCGTCGTCGTACACGATCTCCATCGCGCGGCCACCGAGCACATAACTCGGGCGCACCAACGCCGGGTACCCGATGCGCTCGACCACGCCCCGCGCCTCGTCCAGGTTCGTTGCCGTACCACCGGGAGGCTGGGGAATCCCGAGCTTCTCGCACATCGCGTTCCAGTGCTCGCGATCCTCGGCCGCGTCGATCGACGCGGGTGGTGTTCCCAGCACCAACCCCTCGGGGAGCCGGCCGGCCAACTTGAGGGGCGTCTGACCACCGAGCGCTACGATCACCCCGACCACGCCGGGCGTTCCCGGAGGCGACGCGGCCTGCTCGGCGTCGATCACGTTCAGGACGTCCTCGAGCGTGACCGGTTCGAAGTACAACCGGTCGGACGTGTCGTAGTCGGTCGACACGGTTTCCGGGTTGCAGTTGATCATCACCGTGGCGAAACCCGCGGCATGCAACGCGAAACTCGCGTGCACACAGCAGTAGTCGAACTCGATGCCCTGACCGATCCGGTTCGGGCCCGAACCGAGGATGATCACCTTGCCACGCGTGTCGGGTGCGACCTCGCTGGAATCCTCCCAGGTCGAATAGTGGTACGGCGTCCGGGCCGCGAACTCGCCGCCACAGGTGTCGACGGTCTTGTAGGTCACCACGACGCCCGCCTCGAGCCGCGCCGCTCGGACCGCGGCCTCCTCGACGTCCCACAGGTACGCGAGCTGCGCATCGGAGAATCCGAGCCGCTTGGCCCGCCGCCAGTCGCTGCGGCGCATCGCGGCCATCCCGACACGCTCGATGTGGGCGCGCTCGTCGGTGATCCGTGCCATCTGGTCGAGGAACCACGGATCGACCTTCGTCGCCTCGGCGACCTCGTCGACACCCATCCCACGACGCAGCGCGGACTCGAGTTGGAACGGACGATCCGGGGTCCCGATCGAAGCGGCGGCGAGCAGCTCCGCGTCGCTCATCGAGTCGGTGACGTGCTCACCCGGATCGGCGTTGAGCCCCAGACGACCGAGCTCGAGGGACCGCAGCGCCTTCTGCAACGACTCGCAGAAGGTCCGCCCGATCGCCATCACCTCGCCGACCGCCTGCATCTGCGTGCCCAGCACACCCGGGATGTCCGGGAACTTCTCGAACGCCCAGCGGGGAACCTTCGTGACGACGTAGTCGATCGTCGGTTCGAACGACGCCGGCGTCGCCTTAGTGATGTCGTTCGGGATCTCGTCCAGGGTGTAGCCGACGGCGAGTTTGGCGGCGATCTTCGCGATCGGGAAACCGGTCGCCTTCGACGCCAACGCGCTCGACCGTGACACCCTCGGGTTCATCTCGATGATGACCATGTCGCCGTTGTCGGGGTTGATCGCGAACTGCACGTTCGAACCACCGGTCTCGACCCCGACGCGGCGCATGCACGCGAACGCGGCGTCACGCATCTTCTGGTATTCCACGTCGGTCAGGGTCTGGATCGGCGCGACGGTGATCGAATCGCCGGTGTGCACGCCCATCGGATCGAGGTTCTCGATCGAACACACGATGACGCAGTTGTCGGCCCGGTCACGCATGACCTCGACCTCGAACTCCTTCCACCCCGCGATCGAGGACTCGATGAGGATCTCGGAGATCGGACTCGCATCCAACCCTGCCTCGACGATGGCAGCGAACTCCTCGGGCGTCGACGCGATCCCGGTCCCCTTGCCGCCCAGGATGTACGCCGGGCGGATGATCACCGGGAGACCGACGTCGGCGAGGATCCGCTCGGCCTCCCCCATCGAATGTGCGGTTCCCGACGCGGGGACCTTCAGGCCGATCTCGATCATCGCGTCCTTGAACCGGGCGCGGTCCTCCGCGGTCGCGATCGCTTCGGCATTCGCGCCGATCAGCTCGACCCCGAAGCGGTCCAACACGCCCGTCTCCACCAGCCCCATCGCGAGGTTCAACGCCGTCTGTCCGCCGAGCGTGGGCAGCAACGCATCGGGGCGTTCACGTTCGATGATCCGCGTCAGGGTCGCGGCGTCGAGCGGTTCGACGTAGGTCGCGTCGGCGAAATCCGGGTCGGTCATGATCGTCGCCGGGTTGGAGTTCGCCAGGATCACCCGGTACCCCTCTTCCCGCAGGACGCGGCATGCCTGGGTGCCCGAGTAGTCGAACTCGCAGGCCTGACCGATGACGATCGGGCCGGAGCCGATCAGCAGGATGGATTCGATGTCATCTCTGCGAGGCATCAGGCCCGGTACTCCTTCATCAGGTTCTCGAAACGTTCGAACAGGTACGTGCTGTCGTTCGGGCCGGGTCCGGCCTCGGGGTGATGCTGCACGCTGAACGCGGGCGCATCGGTGCAGCGGACCCCTTCGATCACGCCGTCGTTCAGGTTGACGTGGGTCACCTCGGCCCGGCCGAGCGAACCGTCGCGAATCGCGAAATTGTGATTCTGGCTGGTGATCTCGATGATCCCGGTCTGCAGATCCTTGACCGGATGGTTCCCGCCGTGATGTCCGAACGGCAGCTTCTCGATGGTCCCACCCATCGCGAGGCCCATGAGCTGGTGGCCGAGGCAGATCCCGAAGATCGGAACCTCGCCGAGCAGTTCGGACACGGTGTCGACCAGATCGGTCCGCAGCACCGGGTCACCCGGCCCGTTCGAGAGGAACACGCCGTCGGGTTCACGCGCGAGCACCTCGGCGGCCGGGGTCGTCGCGGGGACCACCTCGACGGATCCCAGCCGTGCCAGATGCGTGAGGATCGTCGCCTTGATCCCGAAGTCGTAGGCGACGATCCGACGAGTTCCTGCCGATGTCGCAGCGATCTCGTAGGGCTCGGGTGTGGTGACCTCGCCGACCAGGTCGACCCCCGCGGTGCCCTTCTCGGTGGCGGCGGCCTCGCGCAACGCGGCCTCGGAAACGTGGCCCTCGACGCGGTCGTCGACCACCCCGAAGACACCCGGCATCGCGCCCGCGTCTCGGATGTGGCGGGTCAGGCGCCGGGTGTCGACCCCGGCGATCCCGGGAACGCCGCGACGCACGAGGAAATCGTCCAGCGATTCCGACGCCCGCCAGTTGCTCATCCGCCGGGACAGCTCGCGTACGACCACACCCCGGGCAAAGGGGCGCCGGGACTCGTTGTCCTCGACGTTCGTGCCGTAGTTCCCGATGTGGGGATAGGTGAACGTGATGATCTGACCGGCATACGACGGATCCGTGAGGACCTCCTGGTAGCCCGACAGCACGGTGTTGAACACCACCTCACCCCCGGCGATCCCTCCCGGCGGCGGCGCGCCGATCGCCTCACCCTCGAAGGAAGTCCCGTCCGCGAGCACCAACAGCGCTTCGCGGACCGGCTGGGGGTCGGGTCGATCGGTTCGG
>JAFDWI010000081.1 GCA_018268545.1 Actinomycetota bacterium | reverse complement strand
TCGGCGTGTCGTCCTCGGCGAAGGGCAACGCGAGTCGGTCGAGTTCGGCACGAAGGTCATCGGACAACGCCGCGCCGAGCTCGACGACCGAACGGTCGTAGATCTCGCGGAGGCGCTCACGCGCGGGCTCGTCGAGGTCGAGGTTGCGGACCTCTTCGAGCAACTGCTTGATCATCGACCCGATCCGCATCACCTTCGCGGGCTCCTCGACCGATTCACGGTCATCGGATCGGTTCGTCCCGTCCGACTCACCCGCGGCAGCCGACGGTTCGATCACCTGTGGGGTCGGTACGGTCTCGGCGGAAACGTCGGTGTCGGTCATGGGATCGCCTCCTCGTCGCGTACGGTCCACGCAGATCACATCCGAGCGTAGGCGAGCAGCGGTACGCGCATCTCCGCCGATGTCACCGAACCGTGCCGACCGATCAGCTTGAAGGGTCCGGAATCGGCAGGATCATCGAAAGACACCGCCGCACGGGCGACCAGCGCGACATCGCCGAGGCGGCGCGCCGCGACATCGGTGACCTCGCGACCGAACCAGCCTTGTTCGATCATCACGTCACGTTCGAGCACCCACGCCACGTCACGGTGGGACTGCGCGGCCTCGTACAACTGGCGCGCCCGCCCCGGTCGAGCGTGCAACCAACGGAACCGGCCTTCACCGGACTGGCTCGCCAGATGCGGACGGATGCCGGCATCCAGCTCGATGATCGCGTCACCCACCTCGACCTGGCCGTGATCCGCGGTGACCGCGAGCGCCGCGCCCCGTGGCAGGACCTCGCAGATCGAGGCGACGAGGTGATCGACCGCCAGGAGCTCCTCGTCGTAGTGCTCACCGAGCCCGTATTCGTGGGCCACCTTGTCGAGCCCCTCGTAGTACGCGTAGACGAACGGCTCACCGGCTGCCAACAATCGGCGCAGCTCGACGAGCATCGTGGAGGTCACCCGGTAGCCGTGGGGGCGCGTGTCGCGCAGGTGCGCGCGCGTGAAACCCGACCCCGCGAAGTCGGACCTCGTCACGATCGGCGGGCGGTGGGCACAGAACGGATCGAAGGTCTGGAACGCCTCCGGTGCGATCTTCGACCGGGCGTCACCGCGTGGGGTCGTCCACCGCAGGATGTTCAAGACCTCACCCTGCTCGGCGATCCGGTAACCGACGACCCCGTGCAACCCGGGTGCGACACCCGTGGCGATGCTCGTCAGCGCCGTCGCCGTCGTCGACGGCACGACGGTGTGGATGGCGCCACCCTCCATCGACGTGAGCATCGGGGCGCAGCGCGGGCGTGCCACCAGTTGCTCATGTCCCAGTCCGTCCAACACGAGCAGGACCACCTGGGACGCGTCGGCCAGTGCCTCGGGCAACCACGCCGGCGGGTCGGCCGGAGGCTCCAGCAGCGTCGGAACGATGTTGGCGACGCAAGCCCCCGAGTAGTCGGGAAGGTCGGGGGCCGACATCGAACCGACGGAGACGACGTCGCCCGAGGACACGGATTCGCCCGTTGCGTTTTCGCTCGTCCCGGCCATGGACCGTCCACGCTACCGCCCGATCGACACGGTGGTTCGAGCAACGGATGGCCCGACGTCGGCCCCGACATCGCCGGGTCCGTAGCATGGAGCGCGATGAGAGTCTCCACGAGAGGTGACTACGCCTGCCGCGCGCTGCTTTCGCTCGCGTTGCACGACGCCGCGACGCCCACATCGGTACGCGACATCGCAGAACGGACCGGCCTGCCCCAGCCATATCTGGAGCAGATCCTGCTGGCCCTCAAGGGCGCCGGGCTGGTCCGCTCCAAGCGCGGTGTCGGAGGCGGTTACGTGCTCGCCCACCCGCCCGAGTCGATCACGCTCGCACAGGTCGTCTCGGCGGTCGACGGCCCCATCGTGGTCGGGGACTTCGACGAGCCACACACCAACGGCGCATGCGACCACGAAGGCCAATGTGTGCTCCTGTCGATCTGGGCGCACGTCGGTGAGCAGATGCGGAGCCTGCTCGAAGCGTCCACCCTCGCCGATGTGGCCGCGATCACCCGCGGCGATGCGCCCTGGCCGAACTGAGAACCCGCGGCGTCACGGGCGATCGAAGCTCCCGAGCGCCTCGACGAGATCCGGCGCGAGGGGTGAGGAGAATGCGACGGTCCGACCCGTTCCCGGGTGGACGAACCCGAGTTCGACCGCGTGCAGGAAGGGACGCCCCGGGTCGGGGTCACCCCGGTGCCCGCCGTAGGTTCCGTCGCCGAGCACCGGGTGACCGATCGCGGCCAGGTGCACCCGGATCTGGTGGGTCCGGCCCGTCTCGAGTTCGCAGCGCACGAACGCCGCCTCGAAAGGCGATTCGTAGGTCTCGAGCACCTCGTAATGGGTGCGAGCCGGTCGCCCCGATGCAGACACGGCCATGCGCGTCGCCGAACGAGCGGACCGGCCGATCGGTGCGTCCACGATCCCCCGGCCCGGTTGCGGGTGGCCGATCACCACGGCTCGGTACACGCGCTGCACCCGATGCGACGCGAGATCCCCCACGAGCGCCTCGTAGGCGCGATCGGTCCGGGCCACGACGAGCAACCCGGACGTCCCTCGATCGAGCCGGTGGACGATGCCGGGGCGGTCCGGCTGACCGACCGTGGCCAGCTCGGGACAGCGCGCCAGGAGCCCGTTGACGAGGGTGCCGTCGGGATGTCCGGACGCCGGATGGACGACCAGGCCGGCCGGCTTGTCGACGACGATCACGTCGTCGTCCTCGTGCACGACCACGAACTCCACGGTCGCGTCGGCGGCCGGCCGCTCGTCCGCCCGTTCGGGTGCATCGACGGTCACCGTCTCGCCCTCGACGAGGCGGCGCGCTCTGGTCGACACCACCGTGCCGTCGATACTGACACGCCCTTCGCCGATCCAGTCGGCCGCCACGGCACGGCTGCACCCGGTGACGATGCTCACCACCCGGTCGAGTCGTTCGTCGACCAACGCCACCGGGATCCGCTCGGAGTGGATCACGAGGATCGCGCGGCGTCGTCCGCGTCGCCCCTGTCGTCCGCGTCGCCCGCCTCACCCGGTGCGAAGAACGCCGCGACGGCGAGCAGGATCGCGCCGCAGGTCACCGCCATGTCGGCGATGTTGAAAACTGGCCACCATCCGAAGTCGATCCAGTCGACGACCGCCCCTTGGAACATCCCGGCGCCGTGGGATCGGAACAGGCGATCGGCCAGATTGCCCAACGCACCGCCGATGATCAGCGCGCTACCGACCACCGCGGGCCAACCCCGTACGAATCGGAGTGTCCAGACGACGATGACGACGACGACGACGGCAACGAGCGCGATCACCGGGCCCACGCCGCGTCCGGAGAACAGGCTGAACGCGGTGCCGGTGTTGTAGGCGACGACGAGATGCAGGGTCCACGCGACGTGGCGTGGCTCCGACGCGAACGACCGGAGGGCCCAGGCTTTCGTCAGCTGATCGATGACGACGACGAGGCAGCCGAGCGCCACGCCGAACAGCAGCGCGCGGCCTCCCGGCCCGTCCCCCGACGATTCGTGTGCACGCCCGTCTTCGTCGACGGAGCTTTGCGGGTTCAACGGCTGGTCAGCCCCCCGACCTTGTACTCGATCCGCTCACGGGCCCACGGAATCGCTTCCAGGCGAGCCTTGGGAATGGGCTTTCCGGACACTTCGCACAGACCATAGGTGCCGAGGTCGAACTTGGCGAGCGCATGGTCGATGTCCTCGATCGCGTTCAGCGCCTGGGACGACATCATGAGATCCTGCTCGCGCGCCACGTTCAGGGTGTCGCCTTCGCCGGACTCCTCGTCGAACTGGACATCACCGGACTGGAAGTCCTCGACGAGCGAAGCTGCCTCGGCACGAAGCGAGATCGACTGGCGCTCGTAGGTGGCTCGCTGCTCCTGGAGGGCCTTGCGCTGCTCTTCGAGGAACCTCGGCGAGAACGACGCGGCGCCTGGACCGTCGGGCACCGGACGCGCCGCCGCCTTCGCCGGCGGGGTTTTCTTCGCGGGTGCTGCGGCCTTCTTCGGCGGCGTCTTCGCGGCGGGGGCCTTCTTGGCGGGGGCCTTCTTCGCCGGGGCCTTCTTCGCCGATGCCGCCGCCTTCTTTGCCGGTGTCTTCTTCGTGAGGGCCTTCTTCGCCGGTGCAGCCGCCTTCTTGGCCGGCGTCTTCTTTGCCGGCGTC
>JAFDWI010000080.1 GCA_018268545.1 Actinomycetota bacterium | reverse complement strand
CCTCCGACAGGTTACGCGACCCGGGCCGACCCGTCGTGCGGATCGGCCCGGGTCGGGCCAGGTACTCGCCGACGTACGGCGCGTCAGTCGTGGGCGAAGGTGACCTCCGGCAACGCCCGGCGCAGCCATGCCGGCGACGCCCATGCGGCACTTCCGGTGAGCCGCAAGAGCACCGGCAACAGGACGAGACGCACCAGGAACGCATCCAGCAGCACCGCGATACCCAGGATCACCCCCATCTCCTTGGGCGGCAACGGTCCCGACAGCGAAAAGGTGAAGAACACGGCGACCATGACCGCGCCGGCGGCGAAGATGACTCGACCGGAGTGTGCGACCGCGCCGACCATCGCGTCGCGGGCATCACCGCTGCGTTCCCAGTGTTCCTTCGCCGATGCCAACAGGAACACCGTGTAGTCCATGGCGATCGCGAAGATCATGGCGAAGAAGAACACCGGCGCCCACCCGTCGAGGAACCCTTGCGGTTCGAAACCGAGCAGTCCGGCGAGGTGGCCGCCCTGGAAGATCAGCCGTGACGCCCCGAACGCCGCAGCGGTCGACAGCAGACTGGCGACCGCGCCGAGCAGCGAAATGAGCGGTGCCTGCAGGGCGACGAGCAGCAACAGGAACCCCATGGTCACCACGATCCCGATGACGAGTGGGGTGGAGCGTTGCAATTGTGCGTTCAGGTCGAGGTTCTCCACGGCCGCACCGCCCACGAGCACACCTGCGGTCGCCGGATGCTCGGCGAAGGTGTGGCGCAGCCGGTCGACGGTGCCGCCCAGCGCAGGGTCGGACGGGTCCACGGTGGGCATCGCCTGGATCATGACCAGATCGGCGCCGTCCGCGGCCGGCTGTGCGGGCATGGCCGCGGCGATCCCCGGGTCGGAGCGGAGCACCGCGGTGGTGGCTGCCGCGGCCTGCTTCGGTGCGACGACCTGCAGCATCCCGGGTGCGCCGGGGCCGAACGCGGCCTGGACCCGGTCGTAACCGATCCGGGCGTCCGCGTTGGCTGGGAGCACCTTGATCGAGGGCATCGACGTGCGAAGGCCGATGATCGGTGCCGCAAGCACGACCAGGATCACGAGTGCCGCACCGCCCCACGCGTACGGGTGACGCCACAGGCGTTCACCCCAGGCGGCGAAGCGTGGCGAGCGGTGTTCGCCGGCTTTCACCCACGGCAGCGACAGCTTGTTGATCCGCAGGTCGAGTTTGAACAGCACCAGCGGCAGCAGGGTGAGGGTCGCACCGAGGACGAACAACACCGAGAGCATGATGCCGCCGGCCATCGACCGGAACGACGGCGAGGGCACGAGCATCACCGCGCTGAGCGAGATCAGCACGGTCAAACCCGACAGCAACACGGCTTTTCCGGCGGTGTCCATCGTCTCGGCGATCGCGGCACGCGGGTCCAGGTCCCGCCCGGCACGGGCGGCCCGGTAGCGCACGACGACGAACAGGGCGTAGTCGATACCGAGGGCGAGCGAGAACATCATGGCGAAGTTCATCGCCCAGATCGACACGGGAACCACGTGGTTGATCAGCACCAGCGACCCGGCCGAGGCGACCAGTCCGGCCAGGGTCAGCAGCAGCGGCAGTCCGGCGGCGACGAGCGCGCCGAACGCGAGCACCAGGATGGCCAGGGTCACCGGCCACGACAGCATCTCCGAGTGCATCATCGCCTCGAGGTTGGCGGCGTTGAAGTCCGACCAGAGCATGGACGCGCCGGTCGGGTTCACCTGGATGTCCTTCGTCGACAGCCCGGCCAGGTCTCCCTTGACGTCGGTGGCGACCTTGACCATCTCGTTGGTGTCGGCACCGGCGCCGGCGAGCACGATCGCGGTCGAGCCGTCGCTGGACAGGGTGGCACCCGGCATCGGCGGAACGACCGTCGAGATGCGGTGGTCGGCTTCGAGTTGCTCGGTCACCTTGGCGATCACCGCCCTGCCCTCGGCGGAGTTCACACTGCCGTGTTCGGCGTGGACGACGACCTGGATGGCCGACGCGGCGTTCCCACCGAAGTGTGCACGGGCGAGCTCACGGACCTTCACCGAGTCCGATCCGTTCGCCTGCCATCCCGCACCCGACAGGCTCGATTCGACCGAGGGGGCGAACACGCCGAACCCGACGACGATGAGGATCCAGACCGCGGCGACGAGCTTGCGGTGGCCGGTGACCCACAGGCCGAGCCGTCCGAGTGGCCCGGGGCGCGAACCGGGCCGGTTCGTCGACGGCGAGGGCGGGGGTGCGTCACTGGTCGGTTGTTTCGTCGGTGTGATCGTGTCGGTCACGTCGTGGGGTCCTCCACTGTTCCATCGGTATCCCCCCAGGGGGATCGGTCGAGAAGCGAGCATATCCCCCCCGGGGGATGTATCCTCCAATCTGCACGACAACCGTTCCAACGACAGGAGCCCGCAATGGACGACTTCACACTGCACACCACCACCCCCACGCCGTACGACGCCACGCTCGAGCGGGTCCGCGGACTGCTGCACGAGGCCGGCTTCGGCGTGCTCACCGAGATCGACATGGCCGCCACGCTCGCCGCGAAGCTCGACGTCGAGACCGCACCACGCACGATCCTCGGTGCCTGTCGCCCACCGCTCGCTCACCGCGCACTGCAGGCCGACCCGCGCATCGCGGCGATGCTGCCCTGCAACGTCGTGGTGAGCGCCACCGACGACGGCGGCTCACTCGTCGAGATCTTCGACCCGGTGTTCATGACGTCGGTCTCCGATGACCCCGAACTCGCTGCGGTCGCCACCGAAGCCCGGGACCGCCTGTCGGGCATGCTGGACGCGCTCGAAGCAGAGAACTGAGGATCCCGTGCAGCTCGAACCCGACGACATCCGATCGATCATCACCCGGCTCAAACGCGCAAACGGGCACCTGGCCTCGGTGATCCGCATGCTCGAGGAGGGATCCGAGTGCGAGGACGCACTCACCCAGCTCGCGGCGGTCTCCAAGGCGATCAGCCGAGGCGGCTACGCGCTGGTGGCCTCGGGCCTGGAGCAGTGCATCGCCGAGACGGGCCGCGAGAGCGTCGATGCGAAGAAGCTCGAGAAGCTGTTCCTGTCACTGGCCTGAGTCACTCGACGCGCCGCGGGATCCGCCTCGACCTCAGACGAGCATCAACTCGAACGCGTCACTGATGGCCCGGGCGAGCGCGGGTTCCTGATCGTCGAAGAACACACCGATCGTGTCGCCCAGCATGCTCTGACGCACCGTCGTGATGTTGTCGCAGCTCACGACACTCTCCTCGTCGAGACCGTTGCGGGGCCCGACCGGCACCTCACTGGTGAGGCCTCGGATCGTGCTGGTGATCGGCGCGATGGTCACCCACGTGAGCAGGTGCAGCTTGGAGCGGCGGGTGAGCACGAGTGCCGGTCTCGGTTTGTCGAGTCGCGCCACCACGATCGAGCGCATCAGTCGAGTGGCGGGTGATCCGCGTCGAGCAGGCCGTCGAGGTCGGGGTAGACGGCCTCACCGCTTCGTGCCAGACCTTCGAGGCGACGATCCTCGTCCCGGTAGCGCCGGGAGCGCTGCAAGTGGGCGATCCCCCGTCGGACGGCGTCGGAGCGGTTCTCCGCTCGACCCTCGGCGACCTCGGCATCGAGGGCT
>JAFDWI010000007.1 GCA_018268545.1 Actinomycetota bacterium | reverse complement strand
GTGGGATCGACAGCACACCGTTCACAAAGAGACCCGTTGACACCGAGCGCCCGCTCGGCGTTCCGTCGGGTCGGGCGAGCCTGAGCGTCGCGCGCGGGCTGCTCGAGCGTGCCGACGAGGCGAGCCTCGTCGGCGCAGCTCGCTCCGGCGAGCGTGCCGCGTTCGACGAGCTCGTCCGGCGCACCTACCGCGACACCTTCCAGTTGGCGCTTCGTCTCGTCGGTGACCCCGACGATGCACGGGATGTCACCCAGGAGGTGTACCTCCGTGCGTTCCGCGGGCTCGACGGGTTCCGTGGCGACGCGCGCTTCTCGACCTGGTTGTACCGGATCACCGCGAACCGCGCGTCGACCCATCTGCGCCGACGCCGTCGGCATCGCCACAGCGAACTCCCCGACGAGATCTGCGCACCCGGCGACACCGACGGTCCCCAACACACCGTCGACCTGCGCGAGGACCTCGTGCGGGCCATCGCCGAACTCCCCGTGAAACTGCGGTCGGTCGTCGTCCTGCGTGACATCTACGACTTCTCGCACGCGGAGATCGCGCGGGAACTGTCGATCTCCGAGTCGGCAGCGAAGGTTCGGTTGCATCGGGCGCGCCAACGCCTGCGCTCGGATCTGTTCCCTGGTCGTGCACCCCGCGGCGCACGGGCCGGGTCGGCATCGGACGAGGTGATCCGTGCGATCTGACACCGCGCACCCTCGCCTCTCCACGATCCTGGACGATCCCGGATCGCTGGACGAGGCCGTCGAGGCGCACGTCGCGAACTGTCTGCGGTGTCAGGCCGACGTCGTCCGGTACCGGCACCTGGGCCGGGCCTTCGTCGACCTACGCGACCGCTTCGGCGCCGACGACGACCAACTCCTCGACCGGATCCTGACGACCCTCGACGCCTCCGAGCATGCACGGCGCGTCGCACGGCGCGTCCGACGGATCATCTACATGGTGGCCGCGGCCGGCGCGGCCGCCGGGGCCACGGGGGCGGCCGTCGCGGTCGGTCACGCCCGGACCCGTCGTCCCGCGGGCTGACCCGACACGTCGGGTCGCATCGAAGTCCGTCCCGACTGAGGACCGTCACCGGTCGGGTGCTAACGTTGCGCGGGTTGACCCCCCGAGGGCAGTAGCTCAACTGGTAGAGCACCGGTCTCCAAAACCGGCGGTTGGGGGTTCAAGTCCCTCCTGCCCTGCAGAACCGTTGCCGAGTCGTTGTCCCGTCGGGAATCGTGTCCGATAGCTTCGGGCTGCGATCCGTTGACACCGACCCGATCCCATCGTTCCCCCCGAAGCCGACACACGAGGACCCGATCGCCCGTGGCGATGAACCGAGAGACGAGAAGGATGCTGCAGCGCCAGGGTTCCCTGGACGCGGACGGCAATCCGATCGGGCAATCCAAGGCGAAGAAGCGCCCGGCGACTCCGGCCCCGACCGCGAGCAGCAACGAAGAACGCCTCGGTCCGATCAAGTGGTTCCGCCGGTACTTCCGTGAGGTCGCCGCGGAATTCCGCAAGGTGATCTTCCCGAGCCGTGACGAAGTTCGTAGCTATTCGATGATCGTGCTCGTGTTCCTGGTCGTGACCGTCGCGCTCATCGGCCTGATCGACTTCGGCCTGTCCCACCTCGTTCTGAAAGTGTTCTCCCGATGAGTTCCGATCCCTCCGAAATCTCTGTTCCCACGGCACCCGCGGTGCTCGGTGCACCGACGCCGGTCGTGGAGTCCCCCGAACCGGAAGCGGTCGAACTCGAGACGTTGACCGTCGACGCCGAGCCCGCCGAAGGCGACGAGGTCGTCGAGGCGGCCGTCGTCAGCCCGTTCGACCGACCGGGTCGCTGGTACGTGGTCCACACGCAGTCCGGGTACGAGAAGAAGGTCAAGCAGAACCTGGAAGCGCGCACCTCGTCGATGAACATGGAAGGCCACATCCACGAGGTGGTCATCCCGATGGAAGAGGTCGTCGAGTTCAAGGGCGGCCGCAAGGTCGTGTCGAACAAGAAGATGTTCCCGGGGTATCTGCTCGTGCGTTGCGATCTCGACGACGGTTCCTGGTACGTGATCCGCAACACGCCCGGCGTGACGGGGTTCGTCGGCCAAGGGTCGAAGCCGTCGCCGTTGCCCCGTCGGGAGGTCGAGTCGTTCCTGAGTGTCAAGGCCGAGGGCGCCGAGGCCGGAGCGAAACTCGGCAAGCCTCGTATCGACTTCGAGATCGGCGAGACCGTCCGGGTCAAGGAAGGCCCGTTCGCCGAGTTCTCCGGTGAGATCGTCGAGATCAACGCCGACCAGCTCAAGGTCAAGGTGCTCGTCAACATCTTCGGTCGGGAAACGCCGGTCGAACTGGACTTCGCGCAGGTCGCGAAGCTGTAGTCGCCGTGGCGCGTCGAGGTCCCAGATGGTGTCCGACCTCGCTCGCCGCCTAGGCTTGTCCGTCCGTCGAAATTCAGTCCGCTGTGTTGCGGTCCACCCGACACCACGTCGGGGTGAGGCCGGACGCGTGAAGTGAGGAAAACCCATGGCGAAGAAAAAGGTCGCTGCCGTCATCAAGATCCAGATTCCTGCGGGTCAGGCGACGCCGGCCCCTCCGGTGGGGACCGCGCTCGGTCCGCACGGGATTGCGATCATGGACTTCTGCAAGGAGTACAACGCCGCGACCGAGTCGCAGCGTGGAACGGTCGTGCCCGTGGAGATCACGGTCTTCGAGGACCGGACGTTCTCCTTCATCCTCAAGACGCCACCGACCCCGGTGCTCCTTCGTCAGGCCGCGGGCCTCGAGAAGGCCGCGAACAACCCGGGTCGCGAAGAGGTCGGCAGCGTGACCGAGGCCCAGGTCACCGAGATCGCCACGACGAAGTTGCCCGACCTGAACACCATCGACCTGGAGTCCGCGAAGCAGCAGGTGCGCGGCACCGCCCGCTCGATGGGCATCAAGGTCGTCTGAGTCTCTGATCAATTCGTGACCGGGACAACCTCGCCCGGCACGATCCCAACCACACGAGGGAGCCGAAATGGCGCAAGGCAAGAACTACCAGAACGCATCCAAGCGGTTCGACCGTGCCCGGTTGCACCCGGCACCCGAAGCGCTCGGGTTGGTCAAGACCCTGGCGAGCGCGTCGTTCGACGAAACGGTCGAGCTCGCCGCTCGTCTGGGCGTCGATCCCCGCAAGGCCGACCAGATGGTCCGCGGCACCGTCGCCCTGCCGTCGGGAACCGGCAAGGACGTCCGGATCGCGGTGTTCGCCGCGGGCCCGGCGGCCGAGGCCGCACGTGAGGCAGGCGCCGATGTCGTGGGCTCCGACGACCTGCTCGCCGAGGTCGAGGGTGGACGGCTCGATTTCGATCTGGTCATCTCGACGCCCGATCTGATGGCCCAGGTCGGACGTCTCGGTCGGGTGCTCGGGCCGCGAGGCCTCATGCCGAACCCGAAGTCCGGAACGGTGACACCCGATCCGGCGAAGGCGGTTTCGGAGTTCAAGGGTGGTCGGGTCGAGTACCGGACCGACCGCTACGGCAACGTGCACGTGCCGATCGGCAAGGTCTCGTTCGCGGAAGACGCACTGCTCGCGAACCTGATCGCGGTCGTCGACGAGCTCCAGCGTGCCCGCCCGTCTTCGGCGAAGGGTCGTTACATGCGGCGCCTCACGGTGTCCTCGACGATGGGCCCGGGCGTCAAGATCGACCCGTCCCAGGTCCGGGCTGCCGACACCGCGTCGGCTTGATCGGCGACGCCGCAGCCCGATTCGTGCCGCGCGTCGACGCCGTGTAGAATTCCCTGCCCGACAACCACATCACTCGCCAAAGATCTCCGGTGCCTGCCCGCAGGCTCAAATGATGCTCCGAGGAGGATCGGCCAGACGAGGCGGGCGCTTCGCCACCACGAAGTGTTCCCATCGCATCGATCTCAAGCGCTGTGACACGACGTTCGTGAGTGGTGACGCCCGTACTGTTCGACCGACAAGGTGAGTGATGGACAATCCAAGACCCGAGAAGGTCGCGAAGGTCGCGGAACTCGAGCGGCGGTTCGACGACGCTTCCGCCGTGCTGCTGACCGAATACCGAGGGCTCGACGTCCCGGCGTTGGCGGCGCTTCGCGCCGAACTTCGTACCGCCGGCGCCGAGTACAAGATCTACAAGAACACGCTGGTCAGGATCGCCGCACGCTCGGTCGGGCTCGACCTCGACGCCCAGTTGACCGGGCCCACCGCGATCGCGTTCGTCGGACAGCGTGCCGATGGGACTCCCGGCGACGCGGCCGCTGCGGCCAAGGCACTGCGCGAGTTCGTCAGGACCCATGACGCCCTCGTCCTCAAAGGTGGCGTCGTCGACGGCGCGGCCGTTTCGGTCGAGCAGATCAAGGTGCTTGCCGACCTGCCTTCACGTGAGGTGCTGCTCGCCCAGATCGCCGGGGCACTGGCGGCGCCGATGCAGCAGTTCGCCGGATTGCTCCAGGCGATGCCGCGCAACCTCGCGTACGGGATCAAGGCCCTGATCGACACCAAACCGGCCGATGCCGCTCCCGTGATCGAAGAATCCCCGGCCGCCGAGGCCACCACCGATGCAACCCCGGCCGATGCCGGATCCGAAGAGGAGAACCAGTAAATGGCAACCACCGAACAGATTCTCGATGACATCGCGAGCCTGACCGTGCTCGAGCTCTCCGAGCTCCTGAGCGCGTTCGAGGAGCGCTTCGGCGTCACCGCTGCAGCCCCGGTTGCTGCGGTCGCCGCTGCGCCGGCCGGTGGCGGTGACGCCGCGGCTGCCGACGAGCAGGACGAATTCGACGTCGTGCTGACCGCAGCGGGCGACAAGAAGATCGGCGTGATCAAGGTCGTCCGGGCGCTCACCTCGCTGGGCCTCAAGGAAGCCAAGGACCTCGTCGACGGTGCGCCGCAGCCGGTGCTCGAGAAGGTCTCCAAGGACGACGCCGAGAAGGCCAAGGCCCAGATCGAAGAGGCCGGCGGTTCCGTCGAACTCAAGTAGACCCCTCCCTCGAGGGTTCACGAATCGAAACCGGGTGGGTGCTCACGGGCACCCGCCCGTTTCGCGTCACGGCCCGGGTGTGGCCTGGCGCGGTCAGGTGGCGGGTTCGTCGGGTCCGAACCCGTCGTTCCAGCCGACGACCCGAGCGGGAATCCCGGCGACGATCGCCCCGTCCGGCACGTCGTCGGTCACCACGGCGTTCGCGCCGATCGACGCGTGGTCACCGACGGTGATGCCGCCGATCAGCTTGGCGCCCGCGTACACATAGACGTTCCGGCCGACGATCGGCATCGACGTGTCGTGCCGGCTCGCTGCGCCGAGGGTGACCTGATGCCAGATGCGTGAGCCGCTCCCGATCGTCGCACTTTCGCCGATCACGATCGCCTGGCCGTGGATGAACGACACGTCTTCGTCGATCCGCGCTCCGGGCATGATCTCGGTTCCGGTCAGTGCCTTCCAGACCTCGGAGACCACGAGAGCGGAGCGTCGCCGTCCGGCCCGGTGCAGGCCGTCCATCAGCCGGTACACCCGTGGGGTCCGCCGCCAGAGTGGGAAGATGCGGTCGATCATGGTGACGCGTCCGGTGTCGGTGGCACGGGGCGATGCGACGACGATCGTACAGGCGGGTCGTTCACCGAAGCGGTGATGACCCACCCGAGGCGCGCTGTGCCGCAGCGCGAAGCTCCTCGCGGAAGTCCGGGTGGGCGATCTCGGCGAGCGCCATGCCGCGTTGGTGCACGGTGTGGCCCTGCAGCTCGGCGATGCCGTACTCGGTGACCACCAGGTCGACCTGGTGGCGTGGGGTCGTGATGAAGGTGCCCGCGGGGTGCCACGGGACGATCCGTGACCGCACCTCACCGGCGACCGTCACCGTCGACGGCAGACAGATGATCGACCGGGAGTCGAGTGAGAGCGCGCTCGCCGAAACGAAATCCTCGTGCCCGCCGATGCCCGAGTACTGGTTGCCGTCGATCGTGTCGGCAACGACCTGGCCGGAGATGTCGATCGACATCGCGCCGTTGATCGTCACCGCGGTTCGGTTCTTCGAGACGGCTTCCGGCGAGTTCACCAGTTCCACGGGGAGGAACGCGACGTCGTGGTTCTCGTCGAGCCAGTCATAGAGCGCTCGGCTGCCCAGTGCGAACGTCGCGACCGAGACCCCGTCGTAGGTGCCCTTGCGGTTGGTCACCTTGCCGGACTGCTGGAGCCGCATGAGCCCGTCGGTGAACATCTCCCCGTGGATCCCGTAGTCTCCGCCGTCGCCTTCGGCGAGCAACGATGCGACCATGGAGGGGACGCCACCGATCCCCGTCTGGATCGTCGCTCCGTCACGGACCAGCGCTTCCACGTGTGCGGCGATCGCCCGGTCCGTGTCGGTCGGGGTGACGTCGTCCATCGCAAACGGTGACGCGTCGGATTCGACGAGCACGTCGATGTCGTCGACGTGGATGGCGTGACGTTCCTCGCCGAACCCGTAGGTGCGCGGGAAGTTCGGGCTCGTTTCCACCACGAGAACCCGCTCGGGGTCGCGGCCCGCCTTGAGCAGCTCGTCGATGCTCGCGCCCGCATGCAGCGACAGGCTGCACCAGCCCTCGGAGTCCGGCGGCGTCGCGGCGGTGGCCATGACGCGCGGGGCGACCTCCGCGTAGAGACGGATGTAGCGACGAAAATCCGCGGGAACGAAACCCAGGTTCGCCCCCTGGGCGCGCAACATCCGTTCCAGCGGTCCGTAGAAACCCG
>JAFDWI010000079.1 GCA_018268545.1 Actinomycetota bacterium | reverse complement strand
CGACGGGGCTCGCGGACGGGTAGATCGACGTGGGCGTCACGGTCGAGGCGGCCGTGGCCATCGAGCCGAGGAGGTCGGCGCCGGTTGCACCGCAGTGTGCGCAGAACCTCGAGTCGGACCGTCGAGCTTGGCCGCAGTTGGCGCAGGTGGGGGTGATGGTTGCGAATTTCATGGTCGAGCCTCGATCGGCGTCCGGGGTTGTGATGTTCCGATGAGCTGATGATCCGCCGATCACGGCTCGGTCGCAATGGGGACGACTCCCCGACCACGCCGACCCGCCGACGCAGGCGGGTCCGGGATCAAATCACCGCGGCTCAACGAGTGCGGACCGTTGCTCGCGATCGCGCGTTCGTGGACCGACATCGCGCGCGGATGATCGTGTGGACTGCAACGGACCAATTTCGAGGACGTTCCCCACGATGTCGACGATTTCCCCGAGTGCGCCGTGCCCGAGTTGTGGCCGCCCATTGGCCGCGAGCGCGAAGTTCTGCGGAAGCTGCGGCCATGCGTTCGCGCCCGTCGCGTCTGCCGACGCGGGGTTGCCCGCGCCGCCGATCATGGCACCACCCATGTCACCCATAGCCGCATCGGCGGCGATTCCACCGAAGCTTGCCGACGCATTTCTTCCAGGGGAACCTGTCGAACTGAGCTTCGTGGGCAAACGCGGGAGTGTCGCGGTGACGCCCGCTCGAGCATTGGCCGTTGTCTATCCGATCGAAGGCAGAACATCGACCCATGTGCAAAGTTTCGTCGACCGCCGCGCGATCCGCCACGTGGCGAGCGGGGTGTCGTTGAATACGGGTCAGGTCCTGCTCGGACTGATCATGGTGGCCGGTGCGGCGTTGACGATCCTGAGCAAGGTGCAGGACTCATCGGGCGACCCGAACACCACGGTGATGGTCGGCTGTGGAGCAATCGTGATTGTGGGTGCCCTGCTCATGCTCTTTGCCCGGCGCGGTGAGTTGGCGATCTTCGACGAGACCGGAACGTCGATCAAGATCCCGTTGAAAGCGAGTGAGCTTTTCGACGGGGCAGAGTTCGCGCAGGAACTTGGCGCGTCACTTGGGCGCTGACCCGATGCCGGAGACCGCACGTGCAGCTACTGAGCGCGCCTGGGAGGTCGGGTGATGTTCTGTTCGGATTGTGGGACGCCGCTGGCGGTCGTGCCGGGTTGGTGCCCGAATTGCGGGGCGAGAGCCGATCGTCCCGTTGGTGTGGGGCCAGGCCCGGCTTCGACCGTGGCCGAAGTGGCGCCCACTCCCAAGCCAGGGTTGAAGGGTTCGCTGGCATCGGGTGGTTCGCCGGCTTCGGGTGGTTTGCCGGCATCGGGTGGTTTGCACGCGCCCGTTCCGTCGACCGGCGTCGCCGGGGCAACACATGACGGGACAGGAGCCGCTCCCGGCGGAATGGCCGGTGTCCCACCCGCTCCAACGGGTTTCCCGGCCACACCGGAAGCTCCTCGGCCCGCACCGGCCGGTGTCCCGGCCGTCTCGAGTGCGCACCTGCCGCCCCCGACGGCGCCACCGATTCCCGCGCCGCCGAGTGCCGGCAAATCGTCGTCCACGGGTTCGGGCACGAACAACGAAGGTATTCACCTCATCCTGCTCGCTGTTACCGCGGCCATGATGTTCGGCGGTCTTTTCATGGCGATGTCGGTCATCACGACCCAGGTCGGGCTCGGCCCGGCGGATTCCAACGACGGCTCGGCGATGCCGATCAGCTGTGGTTCGCAGATCGAGTGGGTGATCGGCGGCGGGCCGGCCGCGCCGCAAGACACCTTCGGGATGAGCGGCACCGACGCCCGAGCTCTGTGCCATGCGCACTACGACAGCGAGGTGGGCGGCTGGACCGCAAAGCTGGTGGGCGGGATCCTATTTGTGCTCGTAGGCCTCGCAGCCGGTGCAGCGATCAAGAAGGAAATGAACGCGCCCGAGAAGAAAGCCGCACCCGACACGCCGTGAACACGTGCCCGCGATGGGATCAGGGCGCAGACGTGTGGAAGCGCGCGGGTGGCGGGTGCGCGGGCGATCCCGAAACCCAATCGTGAGCGACAGTCCTACACTTGCCGGCATGGGTGATGTCACAATTCGTGAACTGCGAAACCAAACCCGGCGAATTCTCGAGCGGGCCCACACGTGCGAAGCGATCACCATCACCGTCGACGGTCGACCCGCCGCCGAACTCCACCCGCTCACGCCCGAGCCGCGGTTCTGTGACCCCGAGACGTTTGTGTCGACAATCCTCACACTCCAAGCAGACCCAGGCCTCGCCGCGGATCTGGCGGAGCTCGCACCGGACACGACCGACGATCTGGCCAGCCTGGAAGAGACCGTTGCGATCCTCACGGACCCGAGCTTGACGGATCAGTTGACCGACGGCGGTGCCACCTCGAACATCGCGCTCGACGACGCCGGCGCCCGGCGACGCTGGGTCCAAGAACCCTGACCGTTGCGCGTGGCTGCTCGGATGGTCAGTGGCCGGCCGAGTTGGTGACCGAGTCGATGTGGAGTTGGTGACCGTGCGCGCTGATCCGGATGATCGCGTGCCCGGTCGCACAACACTCGGCCTCACCTTGGTTCAGGGCAAGGGTCGAAACCACCAACGCGTTGCCATCGATTCGGATGCTGTCGACCCCGCCGCGGGCCGGCTCCATGAGGCCCGAGGCTTGCCAGAGCGGGCCGGCCTCATCGACCTGTCGCATCGTGTCGAACGAATCGCCGGTCACGTGACCGTTCAGCGAGGTTTCGTCGTAGAACACCCCGCCTGGCCCGAACGCCGCGATGTCGTTCGGCCATCCGACCCCGCCGGCGTTGCAATTGACGACGACGGCCGTGAGCGGTCCGGCGTCACTCGGTAAACCCTGGGCGATTCCCGAGGTGTTACCAGCGCCAAGAGTCTGTTCGAGTTGGTAGATGCCTTGCTGCTCGGTGAGCGTGACGTTCTTGCCGTCAACGAGTTTGGTCGGCGGTTTCGCGCACACTGCGGGGATCGATGCGTTCGCGAATTGTGCCCACGTGGGCGCTTGGGGCGCCTGGGTCGTGGTCGGTGCGACCGTCGTCGTGGTGGCCTGGGTGGGCGGCGCCGCTGTCGTGGAAGTCGGCCCGCCGCCGTTCGGCGCGGGGGTCGT
>JAFDWI010000078.1 GCA_018268545.1 Actinomycetota bacterium | reverse complement strand
CGGAGTCGCGAGTCGGTGCGGCTCTTGGTTGAGGGCAAGCGTGGCCCAGGGTCGTTCCCGGCCCCGACCGGAATCATTGGCGACGGGAGTCGTTTCTGGTCTTGGGCGATCGTTGTCGATTGGTTCGCCTCCCACATGAAGCACGACATCGACCTTCCAGGAGTGCTCCCGGAGGTCGCAGCGGTCGTCGACGCTTGTCTCGCGGGCCGCCGTAGGATGACGAGATACGAAGCGAGCGCGATCTGGTCGACGATCGCGACCGTGAGCTACCACATCCGTGACGTTGACGAGCCACGCGCGGCAATCAGTATCGCCTCATGAACGAACGAGAACGCGCCGGCAAAGTCGGTGCGGTCGCTGAAATCAGAGCGGTCAGGCTGGCATACGTCGACGCGACGCTTCCGAAGTTCGAGCCAGATGACGAGACCATCGAGATCCGCCAACGATCGCATACGGAGATCGTCGCGATCAGCGCTGGGCGTATCGAGTATCAGTTCAATCTGTCGGTCGAGGCGGTCGGGGACGGCCAGTTCCGTACGGCCTGTCGGTTCGAAGTCGAATACGACCTGCCGGAAGATGCAGAGCTGGACGAAGCTGACTTTGCAGCATTCGGGAAAGTGAGCGTGACGTTCACCGCGTTCCCGTTCGCTCGGGAACTCATCCAGAGCATGACCACGCGAGCTCTGCTTCCACCGCTCGTGCTCGGTACGCATCGGGCGCCCATCGATCCGCCAAAGGACGACGACGAAGATGACGGTGGCAAGGCTGGGCCAGATCGGCACTGATGTGGACGAGCCCGGATCGGCACGAGACTCTGTCGTGACAGATGACTCGATCGCCCTGGTGCACGGATCGAGACCCGCTGCCCCACTGCGGGTCGGCGACATCGTCGTGTTCCTATGGGGTATTTCGGAGGTGATGGCGACGGTGAAGGAGCTCTACGGACCAGATGAACGCCGCCAAGTCATTCTCACCCTCGATCCCGAGATGAGTGGGTACGTCGTCGCTGAACCCACGACTCTGAGCCTTCCCGCTGCCGACGTGCGTCGCCCTGCCGTGATGTCCTGATCCATGAATGCGAACGAGCTGGTCGTTGGGGAACCGCGCGTGGGATGGCTCATTGGTGCAGATGCAGATGCAGATGCAGAGGCCGAAGGCACAATGCTCCGCGATACTGGGGACGCGATCGAACTCACCGTCCCTCTCGTCGATCACCTCGTGGGCGGTTCGAAGCGACGATGGTGGTCGCGAGGGATCAACTTTGGTGACGATCCAGATCGAACGAAGTTCGACTATGCACCTCCGCGCATAATGAAATTCCAGGACCATCTTGGTGTCGTCATTCTCGTCGGTTGCCGGGCGACAGGATCCAACGCAAGGAATGGCGTGGGGCAAGGTCGGATTGTTGCCAATTTCGCGGTTCTAGGTGCGTCCACACATGACTACGAGTCCGTGAACGGCATGCGAACAGAGATTCCCGCGCTCAGAGATTGGACGGGGATTACCGGTCTCGAATGGGATACCGAGGATGACGACGAAGGTCGAGCTCAGGTACTCAACGTGCGGGTAGTCAGCCTTCCGAGCACCAGACTTGCCTCGGATCTCGATCTCACCATGAAGTCGATGTGGAGCAGCGAAAGGGACGGCGGGCGGTTCACGATCGATCAGTCGCTGATACTCGAGACGAACGCCGAGGACCCTCGACCCTGGGATGAACACCTGCAGCTTCACAGTGCGGTCCTCGACCTTGTTTCGATCGCTGCGTGGCGCCCATTGGGCTACGCGCGCATCAACGTCAACCGCACAGACGATCCTCGTCGTGATCTCCAAGGCGAACCGCGTGGACCGCGGTGGGCCCCCGTCGCGAGCCGTCGGCTGCTTCCGGACATCCCCGACGAGAAAATTCCGCGCTTCCTCTTTCGCTTCGCTGACCTGGACGAAGTTGCGATCCAGCGGTGGATCACGATGCGGAACATGCACTCGACTGCGATTGGTTCGATCCTCAACGTGTTGCGTTCGGACAAGCCCTGGTCTCGTGCCGGCGTCGTTGAAGGTGGAATAGCTCTCGAGGCGCTCGGTTACGACATCGAGCTCATGGACCATGACGGTACGAATCTGAACGATCACCGACAGCTGCCCTTCCACCAAGCGGTGGCAAACGTCGCTGGCGATCTTGTGTTCGAGCCATTCGACGACATCGAGGGCTGGAAACAGCGGACACGTGATGTCCACCGAGCACTCAAGCACCCGGATCGAGCGGACCCGGACTCTCTCGATGCGATCAACACCCATCGCGAAACGCTTCTGGTGATGCGCTGTTGGATCGCTGGCAAGTTGGGTGTCTCAGCGGTGTCGATTGAGAACGGGCTCCGCCTCGACCCGCTGAACAGCCCATTCGCGTGGGCGGACTGACGTTGAGCGGACAGTCGATTCGATCAAACGCATGTCAAACGAACCGGGGCGGACAGCGTGACACTGGCCAGGATAACGGGCGCGCGGGACTGTCGGGAACCGCACTGACCTGGGGTTTCGCGGACTCTCCGGCACACGACCGGACAGCCGTGTGGAACTCATAACCCGAAGGTCGCAGGTTCAAATCCTGCCCCCGCTACCAAACGAGAAGGCGCGGGATCCCAAGGGGTTCCGGGCCTTCGTCATCGTCTTGTGGCGGCCGTTTCGCGCCCCGACCGGCCCCCATGTCAAACCTGTGTCCAACATGGGGAACTCGACACTGGCCGGACGGCTCCGATCGGTGCCGCGGGCGTTCCGGCCCGGGGTTCGGGTAACCTGGGCAACGTGAGTGATGCCGCAGAACCTCGAGACCGTCCGAGAGGGCTGTCGTTGTTGCCGCCTCGGCGTCACGCGACCGAGCTGGTGACGCATCCTCCCATCGAGGACCTGTCGTCGCTGGTGATCGACGGTCTGACCGACGAGGAGTACCGGGCGTTTCTCGACGCGCTCGATTTGTGATCATCGTTGTCGACACCGGTGTGTTCAGCGCCGGCCTCGCGTCCAAGCCGAGGGCCGACCTCGCACCGCTCGCTGCCCGGATGGTCGGTCATCAGATCGTCTTGGCAGTTCAGACTGTCGCCGAGCTGCGCTATGGCGCATTGGTGGTCGGATGGGGGCCGCAAAGGTTGAAGCGGCTCGAATCGTCGATCGCAGGGGTCGACGTTGTTCCGGTTGATGCCGGTCTGGTCGATCGGGTCGCGCGTCTGCGTTTCGCCTGCCGTGAGGTCGGGCATCCCCTTCATGACCGTAGCCATGCGAACGATTTGTGGATCGCGGCCACTGCCGTGCACCTGGAAGTACCGTTGTTGAGCGCTGACGGTGTTTTCGGCGGTGTGCCCGGACTGACCCTGCTGGGCGGCGACGTCGCCGAGTAGCCTTTTGCCACCCCGCCGGCGTGAGCAGCCCCGGCTCGACGACCTCGACTCCGTCGGGGTCGTCATTTTTTTCCTGGGCCGTCACCTTGGAGAGTCAGCCGCTGCTGGTTCCGGACACAAGCTCCGCGATCGCGCGGGCGGCGTCGGCTTGCAT